>CAIYAN010000107.1 GCA_903924185.1 uncultured Opitutia bacterium
GAGAAGTTCGTTGAACGCACTGAAGAAGCGCGGGGTTGGAACTCCCGTTTCTGCGCGGGCGGGCGGATTGCGGAGTAGGAAGAAGAGCGGCACCGCATAGAAAATGCCGACCGCCCCGCACCAAGCGAAGGCCGAGCGCCAGCCGATGTCCGGGCTCTCCGCCGCATAGCCAGCGAAGCCGCCGAGAATGATGCCGATGTAGATACCCATTTGGTGAAACCCAACGGCGCGGGAGCGGGTGGGGCCCAGGTGGAAGTCGGTGATGAGGGCGAGGGCGGCCGGGATGTAGAAGGCCTCGCTGATGCCCATGAGCGCGCGTGCCGCGAGTAGCTCAGGGAAGCTATGTACGTGCCCCATGTACCAAGTCACCGCTGACCAGACGAGGAGGCTGGCGCAGATGACGTTGCGGCGGTTGAGGCGGTCGGAGAGGTATCCTCCGAGTGGGCTGAGGATAGCGTAGACCCATTTGAATGAGCCCAGGACGAGGCCCCAGTTAGCCGCGGTCCCGATGTCTGGGATATCGCTCATCATCGACCCCTTCATGGCCGCCAGCATCTGGCGATCCAGGTAGTTGAGCAGCGCGACTGGTACGAGCAGCGCGACGACGAGCCACGCAGTGCGCATGGCGGAGGCGTTGGGGGCTTCGTCTTTCATCGTAGCTTGGCGGGAATCGTCCAGCGTGTGCAGGCAGGCGTGCGGACGCCTGGCCGCGTTTCGCCACTGATGGTTACGAGGTCATCGCCGAGACGTAGCAAGGGAGCCGTGGCCACGGGGTGGGGCCATTGGTCGACGACTTGAACTTCCAGCGTTTCCGTATCGATGGCCAGTACCTGTGTGCTTTGGCCGGGGTGCGTCGCTGGCGGTTTACCGTAGTGTTTACCATCATCGCCGCCGACGAAAAAGAGGTGATTCCCAGCGGCGACGCCCGGGCCCGCACTCGCGGCGAGCGGGGTGGGGAGGGCGTGGAATTTGGTGCCTTGACCGTTGGGTTTATTGTAGGTCAGCGCATCGCGGTAGTCGCGCAGCGGTTTGCCTTGGTCAGCGATCAACGCACAGCCGCCCGCCCAGAGGACAACGCCATTGTCATCGGTACCGACCAGCGGGAGAATCCGGGCAAACTCTTCTTTGTCGTCGGTCGACTTCCAGCCGTCCTGCGGGCGCTCCAGGTCGAGCACGGTCATCGTTGCGAGCGCGGCGGTCGCGGTGGGTTGCGGCGTGCCTCCGCTAACGATTAAGCGCGTCCCGACGCTCAGACAGCCGGCGTAGGCGCGGGGCTCGCGGAGGGGAGTGGCCAGCGGGGTACATTGACCGTCGGCCTTCACGACGAGCACCGCAGAGAGGTGGCCGTCCGCGTTGCACCCGCCCGCGATGACGAGCCCATCACGCGTGGGCGTTGCGGCGAACGCCGCGTAGGCGGTGGGCGTGGGGAGCTGTCCGATTAGTCGCCAGGCCCACTTGCCAGCTGTCTTCTTTAGGAGGAAGACATCCGTGTAGAAAACTTTGGT
This sequence comes from uncultured Opitutia bacterium, assembly GCA_903924185.1. Taxonomy (GTDB): domain Bacteria; phylum Verrucomicrobiota; class Verrucomicrobiia; order Opitutales; family UBA953; genus UBA953. Next base: position 1,506 of record CAIYAN010000107.1, read on the forward strand.
GCCACCGTCCCAAGGCATCTTGCCGGGGAAGTTACTGCCACCGGCGGCGAGGATGACCTCTTGTCCGTCGGCATCCTTTAGCACCGCGGCCATCATGCCGGCACGTCCCAGTGGATCAGGAATGTCCGGCAAGGGCTCGGCCGCCGTCAAGCGGAGGGCGAGGCAGAGTAGGCTAAAGAGACGGAGGGCGGACAGGGGCATGTCGGGGTAGCTACGTAGATACCACCTCGACGGACGCCTGCCAGCCTAAGCGTTATTCCTCGCGCCCCAACCAGCCTTCAGAGGAACGCATGCACGGACGGATTTCGCCGTTTACGACGGCAATCCCTCCATTCCACTTCGTACAGCCTGTTGTCAGTAAGGCCGCGGGGGCTTCACCAGCCTCGGCCCAGGTATCTAGCGTCTTATCGTAGGAAAGAATCTTCTTCGAGAAGCCCGGGTGCTTCGCGCCTTCGACTTTGCCAGCCAAGGTGCCGTCGTCTCCGCCGAGGAGGAGCGCATGTTCGCCGACAAACGGACAGGGCGATGGGGCCGCGGCGATCGGACGAGGTAGCGGGGCGAGGCGGCGCCATTCTTTGCCTAGCGTAAAGGCATGGCAATCGGACAGGTACTCGCGCTCGGCGCCTTTAGCCCCGGCGGTTAAGGCCACTCCACCGAAGAGGAAGAACGTGTCCTTGGTGCCAGCGGCTTGCGCGAGCATGCGGCCCGAGCCCGCCCAGAGTGGGAGCTCTTTCCAGCCACCGGTCAGGTTCGCGAGGTCGATAGCATAAGCCGTCGAAGACGCCGCGGTCGCATCGGGCCGCTCGGTCCCGCCGGCGACGATGACTTTGCTGCCGACTAAGGCGCCGGCCGCATAAGCGAGCGGGCGGGGGAGGAAGGGAAATGGACGGACCTTGAGTTCGCCTTCTTCGATGCTGAGCACGTAGCAATCTTGATAGTGGCGTTCAGCGTTAGCGCCGCCGATGGTCAGCAAGCCCTGGCGAATGGAAATGCCGACGCCATAGCCGATGGGACGAGGTAACTTCCCGGCCTCGGTCCACTTGCGGTTACGTGGGCCAATCGTGTAGACGGTATCATGCCAGACCTTGGCACCGCCTTCCCACGCCGGCTTGGTCGGAAAATTGGAGCCGCCGGCCATGAGCAGGAGGTCGCCCGACGTGCCGAGGAAGGCACCGCCAACGCCCGGGGCGTTGGGAGATTCAGGAATTCGGGACCAGCGCATTGGCATCACAACATAAGGAAGACAGCCCCTCGCCCCCTGTCCAGAGATTAGCCAACCGAGTCTCATCATTTACTCAGATAACCCTAGGGTTTTTGGTCGTTCAGACCCTTTCGATTGGGGCGCCGAATCCCCCGATGGGTTTTGTTTGACACCCTTGCCCGATTATTGCCTTCATTCAGGTCCTTTCGCACTGCCTGGTAGCTCAGCGGTAGAGCAGGTGACTGTTAATCACTTGGTCGTAGGTTCGATCCCTACCCAGGCAGCCAGAAAGGGACTTTTTCGCAAGCCGACCCTCCCCGGGACGGCTTAGCTGGCTTCACCTTCTCCTTGACCACGGGGGCGGTTGCGGGAGGATGCAAGTCACTATGGGCCAGCAAACCAACAAAGTTATCAAGCGTCGTCGTCTCCGTGCTTACCTCGAGCGCAAGAAGGAGCGGATCAAGGCCGCCCGCGTCGCCGCCAGCAAGAAGAAGTCGAAGAAGTGAAGCGCTGCGGTGGCATGGCCTGTTGGCAGGCCGCGCTCATCGCGCTGGCCCTGACCGCCTGCGACTCCCCGCCGCCTTCAGCTGTTGATCTACCGGGAGTGGCCTATGTCCACCCGAAGCGACGCTCGGAAGCTGACGTCGAACGTGCTTCGGAGGCGTTCTACGCCAAGGAGACACATGGGCAGGACGTCGTTTTTCGCTCAGTTGAATCGGAGCACGCTGGCTATTACTTTTACACGAAGTTCGCTTTCGAGCCGCCCGTCGACGCCCGCGTGGTCTTGGAAGTAGTCCGTTCGGAGGCCACGGCGCCCGAACGTTACGTCTTCTCGACGAAGGTTCGTCCGCAATTTCCGCTCGGTGAATATGTCATCGGCCTGACGGGTAAGGACGCGGGTAATGCAAAGTGGGTGCCGATTGCTTGGCGCCTTTCCGTCGTCGATGCCCAAGGTAAAGTCTTGGCGGCAACGCATAGTTTCCTCTGGGGTTCCCCCACGGATCTCGGCCAGAAGTAAGCGATGAAGGCTGTGGCTTGGACCGCATGGCGCCCGTTGCGGCTCGCGGACCCAGTGCCGACCCAGACTTTGCGCGAGCAGCTTGATGGCGGGCAGGCGTTTCGCTGGAATGCGGATGAAGACGGTGCGTGGACGGGCGTCTTTGGACGAACCGTCGCCGGGGTGCGTGCCGGCTCGAATGGCCTCGAGTGGCGCGGGGTCGTCGGGGTGTCGACCACAGAGGCCGCCTTGCAGTCCTACTTAGATGCAGCGGGCGGGCAGGCCGGGCTCGTGGAGACTTTGCCTTGGCGCTCCGATGCGGTGTTGCGTGCCGCCATCGCGGCGAATCCCGGGTTACGTATCTTACGCCAAGATCCGCATGAGGCTCTCATCGGCTTTCTTTGTAGTTCCAATAAACGCATCCTGCAGATTCGTCAGATGGTCGCGCAGTTGGCGACGACTCTCGGTGATCCGTTGGGCGGCGGTTTTCATGCCTTGCCGACCTGGGCGCAGTTGGCGGCCGCATCCGACGGTCAACTGAAGGCCTGCGCGCTCGGTTATCGTGCGGCCTTCTTGCGCGGCACGGCCCAGCACCTGCAGTCTCGCCCCCATTGGGCCGAAGAATTCCAGGCTTTAGCAACGGCGGATTTATTATCTGAACTCCAGGGTTTACCGGGTGTCGGACCAAAGGTTGCCGCCTGCGTGGCACTGTTTGGCTTTGGGCGGCTAGAAAGTTTCCCGGTCGACACTTGGGTCGTGCAAGCCTTGGCCGGTGCTTATGGTTTCCATGGCTGGGCGCCCGCGCGGTTAGAGGAGTTTGGGCGCGCCCATTTCGGCCCAGCGGCGGGCCTGGCCCAGCAATACCTTTTCGCCGCCGCCCGGGCCGGTCGCTTGCTGCAGCCTTTTGCGCTGCCAGCTGACGAGGTTAAGCCACGCCCCAAGTCGCGCGGACGAGCTCGGCGGTGAGTGCAGTGC
>CAIYAN010000108.1 GCA_903924185.1 uncultured Opitutia bacterium
GGGGCTCGCTCGACGTAGGTCCAAGTCCACTGGATCTTCTCAAACGTCCGCACGGCAAGACTCGGCACCTCGGAGCCCGGCGCCCGGACCTCGGCCGTCATGCCGTTATACGTCGGCCACATCGAATTCGTCGGAATCTTAAAAGGCTGTAGCAAGAAGCTGCGAATGGCACCAGCCACGATGGCCGCCATGACAAACATCTCGACCCAGTCGCCCGTCGTGGAAACAGGGTAAATTTTTCCGCCGTTGCGCACGAGCACCTCATGCAGGGCCGTGATTGCCGGCTCCGTCTCTTCGGGCGGGGCCGACCGCTTAACGAGCACAAGCAACTGGGCTGCCAGGCGCTCCTGTTCCGCAAGGTCTTCGGCGCGGAGCACGTCTCCACGGTAAAGCTTCACCTTGTGCGCAATCTCGAGGACCTGCTTGGCGACCTTCAGGAAGCGGTGGTGCTTGGGTAGGATGAAACCGGGGAGATGGGTAAGCATGGCGTTCCTATGCCCAACCTAAGCGGGCGGAGGGCCGCTGGGAAGAACAGAAACGGGACTTAGCCCTCGTTCTTGAGAATCTTAATGAAGGCCTCCTGCGGGATATCGACCTTACCAATCTGCTTCATCCGCTTCTTACCTTCCTTCTGCTTATCGAGGAGCTTACGCTTACGGGAGATGTCACCGCCGTAGCACTTGGCCGTCACGTCCTTGCCAACGGAACCAATGGTCTCGCGGGCGATGACCTTGGAGCCAATGGCGGCCTGGATAGCGATTTTGAAAAGTTGGCGTGGGAGGAGTTCCTTGAGCCTCTCGCAAAGGTTGCGACCGCGGCCTTCGGCCTTGCTGGCGTGCACGATCGAAGAAAACGCGTCGACCGGCTCTTCGTTGACGCGGATGTCCATCTTCACGAGGTCGGAGGTGACGTATTCGCCCAATTCGTAATCCATCGAACCGTAGCCACGGGTGATGGACTTCATGCGGTCATTGAAATCGACGAGGATTTCGTTGAGCGGGAGAAGGCAGACGAGGACCACGCGGTCACCGTCAATGGTCTCAGTCCGCTCGCAGACACCGCGCTTCTCTTGGACCAGCGTAAGCATATCGCCAATAGAAGTGCCAGGGATGTGGATGTGAGCGCGGATGGTCGGCTCCTCAACGTGCTCGATCGAGGAGGGGTCAGGCATCACGACCGGGTTATCCAGGATGTGCTCCACCCCGTCCGTGGTGTAGACCTTATAAACGACGGACGGGTAGGTCGAAAGGATATCGAGGTCGTACTCGCGGCGCAGACGCTCTTGGACGATCTCCATGTGGAGCAGGCCAAGGAAGCCGCAGCGGAAACCGAAACCCAACGCGCTCGAACTCTCGGCTGTGTAAGTCAGCGAAGAGTCGTTGATTGCAAGCTTAGCGAGCGAGACCTTCAGTTTCTCATAATCAGCCGTGTCGAGTGGGTAGATGCCGCTGAACACCATCGGACGAACCTCTTTGAAGCCGGGTACGGGTTCCTTAGCCGGATCGTTGGCGAGGGTGATCGTGTCACCCACCTTCACGTCGGCGACCTCGCGAATATTGATTACAATGTAACCGACCGTACCTGGGCCGAGCTCATCTTGCGGCTTCATCTTCGGGGAGAAGATACCGACTTCCTTGATAACGGAGCGGGCGCCATTATACATCAGCTCGATGGTCTGACCGGCCTTGAAGGTACCGGAGAAGACGCGGACGTAACTGATGACGCCCTTGTAGGAATCGAACAAGGAATCGAAGACCAGGGCGCGGTGCTGCGGGTAATCGGACCAGCGGGGCGGCGGGACGCGCTTGATGATGGCGGCAAAGATTTCGTCGATGCCGATGCCAGACTTACCAGAAGCGAGCACGGCATCCTGCGCGGGGATAGTGAGGATATCCTCAACCTGGCGGCGGGCTTCTTCGGGGCGGGCACTGGGAAGGTCGACCTTGTTGATGACCGGGACAATTTCGAGACCCTGATTCATCGCGAGGGTGGCGTTGGCGACCGTCTGGGCCTCCACGCCTTGCGAGGCGTCGATCAGCAACACGGCACCTTCGCAGGCGGCGAGGGAGCGAGAGACTTCGTAGGCGAAGTCGACGTGTCCCGGGGTATCAATGAGGTTAAGAATGTACTGCTTACCATCGGGGGCGGTGAAGTTCATCGTCACCGGGTGGCACTTAATCGTGATGCCCTTCTCGCGCTCAAGATCCATGGCATCGAGGAGCTGCTCCTTCATCTGACGCTTCTCGATAGTCTTCGTGTGCTCTAGCAGGCGGTCGGACAGCGTCGTCTTGCCGTGGTCGACGTGCGCGATGATGCAGAAGTTACGAATGTGGTCTAGGGACACGGGAAGGAGGAGGAGGAAGAGTCGAGGGCTGGATCGATGACTGAATCGAGGTCAGGGTCGAGGTCAGTGGGAAAGGGCTAATAGGAGGACGGCGGGGGCGCTTGTCCAGCGTTAGCCCCAAAGGAGGGCGGATTAGGCCGGAATATCGGCAAACTCGTGCAGGGAAGTAATCGGGGCCGTCGGGGCCGTGCGCTTCATCATGCCAGCGAGGGCGCCACCGGGACCACATTCGTAGAACTGGGCGACGCCAGAGTCGGCGGCAGCCTTACAGTCATCCTCCCATAGCACGGAAGACACGACCTGCTTCACGAGGGCCGCACGGAGGTCGGCCGGCTCGGACAAGGTGCCACCAGTGGTGTTGGAGTAGACGGTGACCTGCGGGCGCTTGAACTCAACACATTGGAGGAAGGCTTCGAAGGCCGCACGAGCAGGCTCCATGAGGCGGCTATGGTAGGCGCCGGCTACGACGAGGGGCTTCACGAGCTTGAACGCACCGAACTCCTTGGCGCGAGCGACCGCTTGGGCAACCTTGTCGGACTCACCCGAGATCACGACTTGGCCAGGGCAGTTGAAGTTCGCCGCGTCGATGTCAAAGGCCGCGCAGAGCTTGAAGATATCCTCACGGGACCCGCCGATGACCGCGGCCATGCCGCCCTTGGTCTGGTCACAGGCCTGCTGCATGAGGCGGCCGCGCTCGGCGACGACCTTGAGGCCCGTTTCAAAATCCCACACCCCGGCGACCGCATAAGCCGTCAGTTCGCCCAAGGAAAGCCCGAGGCAGGCCTTGAGGTCATTTAGCTTACCTCGCTCGCGGAGAATCTGGGCAATCGCGTAACCCTGGACGTAGAGAGCCGGCTGGCAGACCCGGGTTTCAGTCAGGAGTTCGGCCGGACCCTCGAAGCAGACCTGGCGGAGGTCGAAAGGCAGGACCTCGGCGGCTCGGTCGTAGAGACCCTTGGCCGTGGCGGAGTTGTCATACAAGGACTTCCCCATGCCCACCACTTGGGCGCCTTGGCCAGAGAACAGAAGAGCGGTCGACATGGGTTTAAAGAGGGGAAAAAGGCGGGAAGGGTCAAGCGGATGCCAAGGAGAGCGAGGACAGGTCAGTGGGGATTGGGTATAGAGAGGGAGTGCAGAGTACGGAGTAAGGATAGCGGAACAGATGGACGGGGGCACAATGCGTCGGACAGGGGCAAGGTTTGCCTTGGGAATGCATCGTCGACCCATCCCATCCTCTATCCCCCATCCCCAATCCCCAATCCCCTATCCCCAATCCCCCCATCCCCTCCCATGCCTCGCCTCCTGCTTCCTTGACCACCCTCCCCCCACCCCCTACCCCTTCCCTTTCGCCATGCCTATTGCCCTCCTCTCCGTCAGCGACAAGACTGGCCTGCTCCCCTTCGCGCAGGCGCTCGTCCAGAACCACGGCTACAAGCTGCTCTCCACGGGTGGCACGTCCAAGATCCTCCGCGATGCCGGCCTGCCGGTGACGGACGTCAGCGAGCACACTGGCTTCACCGAGATCATGGAAGGCCGCGTGAAAACCCTGCACCCCAAGGTCCATGGCGGCCTCCTCTGCCGCCGCGATTCGCATGAGCATCTCGATGAAGCCAAGAAGCACGGCATCGAACTCATCGACCTCGTCGTCGTAAACCTCTACCCCTTCGAAGCCACCGTCGCGAAGCCCAATTGCTCGTTTGAAGACGCCATCGAGAACATCGACATCGGCGGTCCGTCCATGCTCCGCAGCGCGGCGAAAAACCACGCCTCCGTCTCGGTCGTCACCGACCCGGCCGACTACGAACGCGTCCTTGCTGCGATGGCCAATCCTGCGGCCCTCGCCGAACTCCGCCGCGAGCTCGCCCTCAAGGTCTTCCAGCGCACCTCGGCCTACGATGCCGCGATTGCCAACTACCTCGAATCGCAAGCCCAGCCGGGCATCGGCAACGTCCTCGGTCTACCCGCACGCTTCACGACCACCCTGTCCCTCGCCCAGCGCCTCCGCTACGGCGAAAACCCACACCAGCAGGCCGCGCTCTATGGTTCGTTCCATGAGGCCTTCGAACAGCTCCAGGGCAAGGAACTCAGTTACAATAATATCCTCGATATCACCGCCGCGACTTACCTCATCGGCGAATTCGAACGTCCGACCGTCTGCATCCTCAAGCACACCAACCCCTGTGGCGTCGCTTCGGCTGACACCCTCCTCGAAGCCTGGCATAAGGCTTTTGAGACCGACAAGCAGGCTCCCTTCGGCGGCATCATCGTTGCTAACCGCACCATCGATAAGGGCCTGGCCGAAGCCATCGCCGAGATCTTCTCGGAAGTCATTATCGCGCCCGAGTTCGACGCCGACGCACTCGCGATCTTCGGCAAGAAAAAGAACCTCCGCCTCATGCGCGCTAAAGTTGGGCTCCGCGCCGACACCCTGCGCGAAGTCCGTGCCGTCATCGGCGGCGTGCTCGTCCAGGACCGCGACCAGAAGGCCGTGAACGTGCGCGAATTCAAGGTCGTGACCAAGCGCCAGCCCACGGCCGACGAAATGACCGCCCTGCTCTTCGGCTGGCGCGTGGTTCGCCACGTGAAGTCCAACGCGATTGTCTACGCTGGCAAGGAACGCACCCTCAGCGTTGGCGCGGGCCAGATGTCGCGCATCGACTCTTCGCGCATTGCAGTCTGGAAGGCCGGCGAAGCTAAGCTCTCGCTCCACGGCTCGGCGATCGCGTCGGATGCCTTCTTCCCCTTCCCTGACGGCCTCCTCGCCGCAGCCGATGCCGGCGCCACCTGCGCGATTCAGCCGGGTGGTTCCGTCAAGGACGCCGAAGTCATCGCCGCGGCAGACGCCCGTGGCATGGCCATGGTCTTCACGGGGATGCGTCACTTTAAGCACTAAGCGGCTGAAGAGGTGATGGGGGATAGGGGATTGGGGATGGGTCGGCTTTGTCTTCTGCCATCATGAGGTAGGGGCGTGGCTTCGCCGCGCCCTCCTCTTCGGAGTGCAAGGCAAAGCCTTGCCCCTACCTAAGTTCGCCATCCCCCATCCCCCATCACCTATCCCCAATCCCCTAGGTCTTCACACCCAACTTCTCGAGCAGGCGGGCGAGGTCGTCGTCGCCTTCGTAGGCAATCGTGATGCTCCCCTTCTTGCCCTTCTGGACAACTTGGACGCGAGCGGAAAGGTGTGAGGCGAGACGCTTCTGGACGTCTTCGACGACGGATTTCTCCGTGCGCTTACGGTCGGTCTTCTTCGTCGAGGCGAACTTCTTTACTGCAACCTCGAGGGCACGAACCGAGAGTCCCTTCTCGATGACGAGACGAGCGAGCTGCACGCGGTGAGCTTGATTCTCAAGCCCGAGCAACACCTTGGCATGGCCAGTGGAAAGCTGCCCCTTACCGAGGTAGCCCTGGATCTCCCGGTCAAGCGAGAGCAGGCGAACCAGATTAGCGATGCTCGCACGCGGCTTGCCCAGGCGATCCGCAACGGCTTCCTGCGTGAGGTTAAAGTCGCGCATGAGCGAGGCTACGCCCAACGCTTCTTCGACCGGGTTGAGGTCGGCCCGCTGTAAGTTCTCGACGAGGGCGAGCAC
>CAIYAN010000109.1 GCA_903924185.1 uncultured Opitutia bacterium
CCGCACCCAGGTCCGCGACCAACTCCGCGATGCGTTGGCCAAGGGCCAACTCGACGATGCCGCCATCGACCGCCTCGTGCTCGGCGGGTGGCCGCGGGGCGAAAAGGTCGCCCACAAGGACGTCAAGCTGCGCACATTCATCACCCAGGAGAAGAACCGGATGCAGATGGCCTCGCACGTGTACGATATCTCCTACGGCGCTGTCCGCGAAGGCGACACGCTCGTCTGCGTTGACGACTCCATTGTCCGGGGCACGACGCTCCGCCAATCGATTCTCCGCATCCTCGCCCGTCCAAATCCGAAGCGCATCGTGATTGCTTCGACGGCGCCGCAAATCCGCTACCCCGATTGCTACGGCATCGACATGTCCGAGATGGGTAAGTTCCTCGCCTTCCAAGCCGCGGTCGCCCTCTGCAAAGATCGCGGGATGACCGACCTTCTCCGCGAGGTCTACGAAGACTGCGTCGCGCAGTCGACCAAGCCGGCCGCCCAGCTCAAGAACCATGTGAAGCGTATCTATGATGCCTTCACCGACCAGGAACTCTCCGCGAAGGCCGCCGAACTCGTCTACCCGACGAAGTCCGGTTGGAAGGGCGAGCTTGTCATCGTTTTTCAGAAAATCGAGGCCCTCCACAAGGCTTGTCCCACGAGCCAAGGCGACTGGTACTTCACGGGCGACTACCCGACTCCCGGTGGCTACGGCGTACTCAACCAAGCCTTCATCAACTTCTGGGAAAAGCGCGAAGGGCGCTCCTATTAATTAGGCGTAGATTCGGTACGGGGCCGTCCGCGCCCGGAAGGCGTCCGCGTCCGCATTCCACTGCGCCATCCAACGTGGTAAATCGACGGCCGCTCCTCGCACGCGCAGTTCTTCGTAGAAGGCTTCGCTGCCGGTGTGCTTGATGAAGAGTTCGCGTTCGTTCTTCGTGGCGCGCGCAAAGGGGTTACTAGGTTCCCAGATACAGGCTTGCCGCATCATGTGCAGGGAGAGCGCCGTCGGCCGGAACTTCGCCCAATCATTGATGGCCGTGTAGACGCCCTGCGTGCCGTCGGGCATCAGCTTCGGTTCTAGGAGCAGCCCTGGGACGGCGTTCCCCAAGGTGGCGATGAGATCGGCAGATTTGCGGCGGCTATACTTGATGAAACGGAAATGCATCTCGTCACCAAAGGTGTGGCTGAAGTCACCGAGCTGGCAGCCGAGGCCCACCATGGCGTAACCCAACGCGGCTTGAGCCGTGGGGACTTTCGGCGAGGTGGGCACCCAATTCAAGCCGGTCCGATTCCAGGTCAGTGCTCGGCTCCAGCCGCGCATCGGGACGACCTCGAGAAACCCACGCCGACGTTGTTCATCAGTGAGCTCGAGGACGCCGGGGGTCGCGACCGCCCATCGCGCGATTTCGCCAATGGTGAGGCCATGCACATAGGGCATCTCGTAGGCACCCACGTAGCTACGCCATTTGCGGTCTAAGAAAGGGCCATCCACTTTCTCCCCACCTAAGGGATTCGGCCGATCGAGCACGATAACACGGATGGGGCGCGGCAGCGAGAAGCAGGCCTCGATGACGTACCGCATGCAGCTGATATAAGTATAGGAACGCGACCCGACGTCCTGAAAGTCGATGACGATTGCATCGAGGCCCTCGAGCATTTCCGGGGTCGGGCGGCGAGTAGCGCCATAGAGCGAATAAACCGGCAGCCCTGTGCGCGCGTCCTTGGCGTTCTTAATCGCAATCTCCGCGGCGGCGGCCCCATCGATGCCGTGCTCGGGACCAAAGAGTTTTGTGAGCCGCACTCCGGGCGCGTTCGCTAAGACGTCCGCCGTGCGTTTCCCAGCGGCGTTCATGCCCGCCCGATGCGTGACGAGTCCGCAACGCACTCCACGTAAGGTCTCAAAACCGCCGGCCGTGAGGACATCGATGCCGAGTTGGGTTTGCGCCTGCGCGGGGGTCGGCGCACCGAAGGCGCTCGCAGGAAGTAACGAAGCCCCGAGGGACCCGAGGGCAGTGAGACGAAAGAACGCGCGGCGATCCATGGATGAGGGCGTGCTCATCTTCGGCTGTATCCGAGGGGGTTCAAAGGTTGATTTTGAAAATCCGTTTGCAGGCGCACCCGACCGCCGACACCTTCCGTGTCATGCGCGTCGCCCTCCTTGGCTCCGGTCGCGGCTCTAATGCCGACGCCGTCCTCCGTGCCCAAGCCGACGGCCAGCTAGGGTCAGCCCAAGTCGTCGGCCTTTATTGCGACCTCCCGACGGCACCGATGCTGGCGCTGGGACCTAAGTACGGCGTCCCCGCTACCTTCCTCGATCCCGGTCCTTTTAAGACGAAGTTCTCGCCCGAGCAGGAGGCCTTCTGGGCCCGGACCTTGGCCGAGGATGGGGTCGACTTGGTCGTCCTGGCGGGGTTCATGCGCGTAGTGAAGGCGCCCCTGCTTGAGCCGTTCGCCGGTCGTATCATTAACCTCCACCCCACCCTCTTGCCGGCCTTCCCGGGGTTGGATGGCATCGGCCAAACCTGGCGAGCCGGCGTCCCTGAAGGGGGCTGCACCGTGCATTGGGTCACAGCGGAAGTCGATGGAGGCGCCCACCTCGGTCAAACTAAAGTCACGCGCACCTCCGACGACTCCCTCGAAACGTTTGCCCAAAAAATTCATGCCGCCGAGCACGCCCTGCTCCCCCGCGTGATCGCAGAACTTGCCACCCGATTTCACGCCCGATGATCGAACTCCGTTGCCCTATCCACGAAGACATGGTCCAGCCCCTTGAGGACCATTTCTGCGAATTGACCCGTTCTTCTTGGATGCTTTTCCATGAAGGCCCCGGTAAGCCGCACTTTGTGATGGGCTACTTCGAGACCAAAGAGGAAACGGATGCCGCTTGGGCCGGTCTCCGGAAGGCTTTCAAGAAACTGCCCGAGAAATACGAAGAGACGGTCCTCGCCGACAAGGATTGGAAGGAGGCCTACAAGGAGCACTTGAAGCCCTGGGATCATGGTCGCCTGCATTGGGTCCCGGCATGGATGCGCGGGAAGCACCCTGTCCCGGCGGATGCGGCGGTCATCTGGTTCGACGCTGGCCTAGCCTTCGGCACTGGCGACCACCCGACCACTCGCCTCTGTGCCATCCGCCTACTCGACTACCTCGAGACGAAACCTGCCGCCCAAGTCTCGGTGACGGACGCCGGCTGCGGTTCTGGGATCCTCGCCTTGTCCGCCGCCCAGCTCGGTTGCGGGCGAATCACTGGCTTCGACCGCGACCCCGAATCTGTCCGCGTCAGTATCGCCAACCGTCAAGACAACGGCATCGCTGACGAGCGTGTGGCCTTCCACCACGCCGGCCTCGAAGAAGGCTTCCAGCTCGCCGGGCCGGCTGACGTCGTGCTGGCCAACATTATCAGTGATGTGCTTTGCATCTACGCCGACGATCTCGTCAAAGCGGTCACCCCCGGGGGCGTCCTCGCCCTCAGCGGCATTCTCGCCAAGGAACAGGCCGCCGTCCGCGCTCACTTCGAAGCCAAGTGCACCGCCGCTTGGGGTTCGGTCAAGGCCGATGGTCGGGTCATGGGTGAATGGAGCGACGTCGCGCTGTTCCGTCCGGCCTAATACCTACCGGACCCACTCCGTCCGGATTGCACCCTCCTATATTCCCGCTTTGCTGAGCGCCATGGAGAACACCAAGACCCTGCAGTCGATTCGCTATGCCCGTTGGTCGAGCCTCGCGTTCGCCGCGCTCTGCGTGGGGCTGGGCTTACTGGAACTCGTCGGTGGCTTCAACCTCGGGCCACTGCACATCCCCCCGCGCTGGAATCC
>CAIYAN010000110.1 GCA_903924185.1 uncultured Opitutia bacterium
AGCGTCGTCTTCGTCAGTCCCATCTTCTGTTGGCGGGCGAAGCGGGCGGCGCGCATCGCGTCCCAGCCATCGAGGTATTTATCGCGGTACTTGGCGATGTCCTCGGGAAGGGCGTGGAGGGGGAAGTGCGGGGCGATGTACGCGACGTAGTGAAAGAACGGCTTGTCCTTGTGGTTGGTGGCGTGATCCTTCAGGCAGTCGAGGGCATGTTCCGTCGTCGCCGTCGTTGCGTAGTAGTCCTTCTCGTCGGCAGGGACTTTGACCGGAACGTCATCGATCGAATTACCGCGGGCGGTGAAGAAGTTTCCTTGGTTCTGCATGTTCAGCGAACGGTCAAAACCGGTGGGCAGAATCTTTCCGTCGATGTGCCACTTACCGCTGTGGTAGTTGCGGTAGCCCGCGGTGTGGAGGAACTCTGGGAGTAAACGCGCCCAAGATGGACGAACCCCTTGGCCGCCGCCGCCGAGGCCAGGTAGAGCGTCGCGGTGAATCTGCTGGGCGTAGTAGCCCGAGAGCAGGGCACTGCGCGACGGCCAGCAACGGGCCGTGTTGTAGAACTGGGTGAAGCGGAGGCCTTGCTGCGCCAGCGCGTCTAAGTTCGGAGTGGCGATTTCGCTGCCGTAGCAACCGAGGTCGGAGTAGCCGAGGTCATCTGCGAGTATAAGGACGACGTTGGGTCGCTGCGGGGCGGCTAGGGCCGTCAGGGTGGCAAACAGTAAGGTTAGCAGGGAGCGCATGGGGTGAGGACAGATTCATCCGAAAGCCCAGCCGGTGCAAAGACGGAAATGGGGTCAGACCCCATTAATAGGGTCTGACCCCATCATGCGGGAAAGGTTAGAGGCTTATTTCTTGGGCTTGGCGGCCGCGTCTTTCTTCCGGAGTACCTTGGCGGTCGCGTCTTGAGCGGCTAGTCCCGCTTTCGTGGGCGGGGTCCATTCGGCTTGGGTAGGCTTGGCTACCGTCAGGGGGTGGGTGTCGCCGTAGCGTTGCATTTCCGCGCTCAGGAGGCGCATGAGTTCTTCCTTTCGAGCCGCATGCTCAGGTTGCTCAGCCAGGTTGATTAATTCCTTCGGGTCCGTCTGGAGATCGAAGAGTTGCGTGCGATCGATGAGGGGGTAGCGGATGAGCTTCCACCGTCCGTTGCTGACCGCCCGCATGCAGTTGCGATACCCGAGGTAAGCGGTTTCGCGGACGGAAGGTTTCTCGCCGCGCATGACCGGGAGTAAGTTCTGGCCTTCAACCCCCGCAGGCGTCTTGGCTCCCGCGAGCGCGGTGAAGGTCGGGAAAAGGTCCATCAGGTAAGCAAAGGCCTCCGTGCGCCCGTGGGGGATGCCGGGGCCGGCGATGACGAGAGGCACGTGCATCCCACCATATTCATAGAGGTTCTGTTTTCCGAAGAGGCCGTGTTCGCCGAGTGAAAGCCCATTATCGCCGGAGAAGACGATGATGGTGTTCTCCCACTGTCCGGTCTCTTTCAAGGCCGCGAAAATTCTCCCGATGTGGTGGTCGAAGCCGGTCACGCAGGCGTAGTAGTCGGCGGTTTGCTGGCGGGTATCTTCAGGCGTTCTGGGCCAAGGGGCCAGTCGCTCGTCGCGCACGGTCATCTCGCCGTTGTCCCATGGGTGTGACGGCATGAAGGCCGGGGAGAGCGGAATCTGGGAGGCCTCGTACATGGCGTGGAACCTCGGTTCGGCGGAACGCGGGTCGTGCGGGACGGGCGGAGCTAGGTAGGCGTAGAAGGGGGCGCCATCTTTGCGCGCCGCCTGCTCCTTGAGGAACGCGATGGTACGGTCGGCGAGCCGTTGGCTACAATAGGCGCGGTTGGTAGCCGGGTCGTTGGCGGACTTACCTTCGTCGGCGATGGTTGTCTGGAAGGTCCGGAGGCCCTGTGGGAAGCCGTTGCCGGCCTTGCCCATGTGCCAAGTGCGGTAACCCGCCTCCGCCATGACGGAGGGGAGGAATGTGGTGGGGTCGGCGGCCTCGGGCCGTGCGCCCGGTGCTCCCGGAATGCGCTGCCAGGATCGTCCAGTGAGCATCATCGTGCGGCTGGGCGTACAGACGGCGCCGATCATAGAGCCTTGGGTGTAGGCCCGAGTGAAGGTCATCCCGCGAGCGACGAGTATATCTAGGTTGGGCGTGCGAAGTCCAGGTGCGCCGAGTGCACCCAAGCCGTCGGCCCGGTGATCATCGGCGTGGATGTGTAAGATGTTTGGACGAGTCACCGCGGCCGCAGGGGCGGGCGTGGCCTTCTGGGCGGGCGCGGTCTTACCCTGGGCGCTGACGACTTTGGGCTTCTCGATTTTCTTCGACCCGGCGGGCAGGGTGGCCTCGTCGAAGGGCAGGAGGGGGCTGTCAGTGAGAACCTTGAGTAAGACCTGCTTCACGTAGGTCTGGTGGGGGTTGCCGGCGTGGAGCTGGATGGCGATGAGGCCTTCGAGGGCGCGACCCTTCTCATCGTGGTCGATGAAGACCGAGGTCGTCTGCCCGTTGACCTTGTGCTCGAGGCGGTTACCGCGAGCGATGACCGTGAACTCGTTCCACTGCGAAATATCGGCCTGCACCCGTGGGCGTTCACCGACTTGCCAGCGCTGACCAGTCGGGTCCATCACCACGTCGACACCGTTGTAACCGAAGATGCCGCGTCCGCGTTCTTCGTAGGTCATCGCCGTATGCACATCCGTTGGATGGACGTCGCACTGATAGCCGAGGATCGTCCACGGCGTCACCTCAGGCAGGCGGCGGCTGCGGTATTGCAGGCCGGAGTTGTTATCGCCGACGACTTTGACCGTCGCGCGGAGTTCGAAGTCCTTAGCCTTACCGTTCCAGATGAGGAACGAATTCGTCTTCGGTTTACCGACCTCGCTCGTACCGACAATCACCCCGTCGACGACATTCCAGAGACCCGGTTCGCCGTCCCAGCCAGAGAGGTCCTTGCCGTTAAAGAGCGGCGTGAAGCCGTCCTGGGCGAAGGTCGGTGTGGCGAGGTGGAGGAGTAGAAAGGCGAGGACGAAGCGCATCGAGATTAGAGCGCGATGAAGACTAGTTCGCCCGCTTTGCTATCGGGAACGATGAGCACGCCGGCCTTCTCGTCGAGGAAGTGGTCAGCGGCGGCCTTCAGGCCTTGGCCGAGTTCCTTGGGGGCGGAGCCATCGGCTTCATACCGCGTGACGCGGCCGGTCATGACTTCGGAGATGTAGAAACGACCCTTGGAGTCGTGAACGATGCCGTCGCCGGAGCGGTGGCCCT
This sequence comes from uncultured Opitutia bacterium, assembly GCA_903924185.1. Taxonomy (GTDB): domain Bacteria; phylum Verrucomicrobiota; class Verrucomicrobiia; order Opitutales; family UBA953; genus UBA953. The sequence continues at coordinate 3,247 of CAIYAN010000110.1, forward strand.
TGGCGATCGTGGTGAAGACGCCGTCCTTATATTCGAGTACGTCACCGATGAAGAACTCGGCGATGCGGATGCGGCCGTCGGCCAGGACGTCGATGCCGTTCGGGTTGAGCATCTTGGCAGTCGGTGCGATGACTTCGGTGACCTTGCCATCGAGGGTGACCTTGAAGACGCGGGCGACGACGGGGATGGCTTTATGTTCGGGGCTATCGATGGCGAAGAGCTTGCCGTCGGCGCCGCGCATCTTGGTGACCGCACCCATATCAGTGATGAGGACACTCTTCTTGTCAGGCGAGACGACGACATCGTTCAGGAACGTCGGTGGGGTAGGGAAGGCGGCGGGGCCAGCGAGGAGGGTCTTCTTACCCTTGGCGTCGATGGACCAGACTTTATCGAAATCGGCTGTGATGAGCTGGTTTGCGACGAAGACGATGCCCTTGGGATCATCGAGCCCTTCGGTGAGTACCGTCACCTTGTCGCCGTCGACCTTGACGATTTTGCCGTCGCCGTCGCCCGCTTTGCGGGAGGTGCCCATGAGGGTCACGAAATATTTTCCACCGAAGCCCTTGGTCACGCTCTCGGGCGTGGCGCCCACAGCGAGGTTGCGCTGGACAGG
>CAIYAN010000111.1 GCA_903924185.1 uncultured Opitutia bacterium
AAGATGGGCGAGCCCACGGCACGGAGTGAAGACAGCGTGCGCGGGACATCCCCATTGCGTGTGAACGCAATGATACCGGCATTGCCAAGGTCCTGGGCCAGGCTGGCGGCGGCGCGGAGCAGCTTAATCTTCGGGGTCTCGTTGGGCTGTTCCAGCGAGAGCACGACGGGAAGTTCGCGTTCCGTCGTCGAGGCAATGCGGGACATCACTTCGACACAGCGGATGGGGTGCTTGCCCGTAGTCGTTTCGCCCGAAAGCATGACCGAGTCGGCCAGTTCCAAGACGGCGTTGGAGATGTCAGTCACCTCGGCCCGGGTCGGCACCGGGTTATGGATCATCGACTCTAGCATGTGCGTCGCGACGATGACTGGCTTGCGGGCGGCAATGGCCATGGCGACGGCCTTGCGCTGGATGAGCGGGAGGGTCTCGTAAGGGATTTCGATGCCGAGGTCGCCGCGCGCTACCATGAGGGCATCCGTGGCGCGGAGAATATCACCGAGGTGTTCGATGGCGGACTGGTCTTCGATCTTGGCAATGATGTGCGCCTTCGAGTGGTGCTCGAGGAGCAGGGCGCGTAGCGCGTCGACGTCGGCGGCCTCACGGACGAAAGATAGGGCGTAGAAATCGACCCCGACTTCACAGCCGACGGCGACGTCCGCCCGGTCCTTATCGGTCAGGGCAGGGAGGTCGACTTTGACGCCCGGGAGATTGATGTGGCGGCGGCTACCCAGCGGGCCGGGCTGTTCGACTTTACAACGCAGACGGTCGGACTTCTGTTCCAGCACGCGCAGTTGGATGAGGCCATTATCAACGAGGACAACGCCACCGACGGGGACCGCTGAGATCATCTTCGGGTAGTTGGTCGGGATGACGAGGATGTCTCCGTCGGCCTTCGTCTCGGTGGAGCCGGAGACGTCGACCAGCTGACCAGTCACCAATTGGGTGGGTTCGGTGCGGGCACCGGTCCGAATCTCGGGACCTTTGATGTCCATCATGACGGCCAACTCCTTGCCGACCTTTTGGCTGACTTTACGCACGCGGGCGACGGTAGCCCGGACCCAAGCGTGGTCAGCATGGGCCATATTTAGGCGGACCACATCGGCCCCAGCCTTGATAATCGCCTCTAAATTAGCCTCGGACTCAGTGGCCGGTCCAATCGTAAAAGTGATGCGGGTGTGGCGGAAGGACTTCACGGTTAAATGACTAGATATGATTATTAGGTAGGCAAGGGAAAGCGGGACCCGTGCCAGATTTTAACAATCCCCTGATGGGGCAAAGATTGACCTAATTAAGGTAAGCGAACCGCGAGTAGATCTCGCTTCGCTTTCATCATATCCTCGAAGAAGGTCTTCTGCTCAAAGGGCCAAGGCACTCCCTCCACGAGTTGCCACCGAGGATGCGCCGCGAGGTGCTCGCGTGTCCATTCATGATAGGCTTCCGAGTCAGTGCGAAAATGTAACGTGGCTCCAGCGATGGCATGGTCAGCGAGGCGATCGAGGTTCGCCGCATTGATGAACCGGTTTTTTTGGTGCCGCTTCTTAGGCCAAGGATCTGGATAGAGGATGAAGACCTTCGTGAGTTGCTGCGTGGGCAGTAAAGCGTCGAGGAACTCGGTCGCTTCAGCCTTGAGGAAGACGACGTTAGCGAGCTTGCCCAGTGCCTGCTTGCGCTGTGAGCGTTCGACGCGATGAGTGACAAGGTCGATGCCGACGCAGAATTCCGCAGGATGCGCTGCACCATAGGCGGCCAACCAATGCCCATGGCCGCAGCCGAGTTCGAAGGTTAGGGCCGTCTGGTTCGCGAGGGCGGTCTGTAGGGTCAGGCGTAACCGGTCGACGCTCCCCTCGCGGCGAGCCTCCGCCCAATCTTTCCCCATGACTTTGGTCTGTTCCGGCATCGCCTTGGTTAAGGGGCGGAAAGGAGGGGGA
>CAIYAN010000112.1 GCA_903924185.1 uncultured Opitutia bacterium
GCTCGCGGAATGAATGCATGTCCGCAATCCGCCCGGGTGGCGAAATGGCAGCCGCAGCGGACTCAAAATCCGCCGCCCTCTAAAGGCATGAAGGTTCGAGTCCTTTCCCGGGCACTTGCGGCGACGATCGTCGGAGGCGTCCAACGCTTCCGGCGACACCGCGTTCAAATCGCCCAGGCGAAGACGCCGGCGAGCGCGGACGTCAGCATAAGCGCGAGGACGAACACCGACGCGCACCCGCGGTTCGAAAGCCGCTCCTTATAGGAAAGTCCGCTGCCGGGAATTCCCACCGTGCCGTCGACGCGATCCTTACGCACGTTGATCGTGGCGCCCGGACGGCCGGCGGATAACGAGGTCCCGGTCTTCGAGAGATTGATCCGGAAGAATTTCCCGAGCGGGATTGTTTTGCGGAAGCGGAAGAAACCCATCGAAGAAGACGCTACGGGTCGCCCATCCCACCGCAAGCCCGGGCCAGGTACCTTTCTTATGACACTCTCCAGCGCAGGACGGACTTGCCTTCTCCCGCCGCCTGGACCAAAGTCTGGCCAGTTCATTATCAGACGCATTACGAGCAGGACGGGCGAAAGCCGAACCTGCACCAACCGAGCCCATCAAGGGCCGCGGTGGTTATCGGAGCCGAAAGGCGCCGAGATGAGAGCCGAAAGGCTAAAACACAGTCCCTCGTGGATTGATCGTGATGCGCGCCTCTTTCACCGCCGCCACCATGATCAATACCAACGACACCACCGCCCGCCCGCCCGCACCCAAGCTGTCCATCCGCGTCAGCGAGGACAACCGCCTCCACCACCTCTGGAACAATAACGGGACCTGGTGGCTACACTACACCGAACACCTCGCGGACTTCACCAAGCGTCGCGTCCGCCGATCGCTTCGCACGCACGACCTCGAGCTGGCCATCAGCCGCCGCGACGAGTGGCTGCAGACGGCAGCGGCCTGATCAGAAGCGGGCTCCGACGCGTGCGGCCAGGCCCCACTGGGCGCCCGGCTGAAACGCACCCTGCGTCTCGCCGTCGTGTTTGAAGCTGTGCCGCGCATAGGCGACCCATTCGGCAGATCCCCGCACGAACCAAGTGCCGGACTTTTCCAGAAACTGCGTCACGCCGATACGGATCGGCACTTCGCCGATGGCGACCGCGCGTGAACCGTAGCTGCCGTCGGTGAGCGCGAAGCTCAGCGTTTCATAGGCGACCGTGAGGTCGACCGTGGTCGCGCGGTCTTCCGTCAGGAAACCGCGGACGATGATGCCATTCTGCAGCCCCGTCGCGCGTAGCTCGACCTCGGCGTATTTGCACGGACGCCAGGTAGCCTTGACGTAAGGAATCGGAAGGACGGAAGACTCGAAACGATCCTCCAGCAGCACGCCGAGCGCGATGTCGGTCTCAGCATCGGGACGCCAGCGCGCGGCGGCGCCCAGGCCCCAGCGATGCGAGCTGCCGAGGCTCACGCCCTCTTCGGCCGCGAACTCCAGGGCGTAGATCAGCTGGACACCGTACTTCTGATTCCAATCCCACTGCCGGAACCCCGTGAGCATGACGTCGGTCGTGTCGCCGTAGGAACGATCCGAGCCGGCAATCGCACCGCTGAAACGATTGGCGTACTTGTACCATTCCAAATCGATCGCGCGGTCCGGCGTCTGATAAATCAATTCGACACCCGTGCGGGAACGGCCGAACTCGCCGGTGACGCCACCGGAATGACTGACCGCGTCGGAGGCACGATATTGGTAATCGGCGACCAACGCCCAGTTCTTGGCTGAGGTCGATTCTGCTGAAGATAGTTGTGCGGAAAATAATGCACAAAATAAGGCAGTATGCTTAACTTTAAGCAGTCGTTTCATGGTTAAAAAGAAATTTACCCCGAGATGCCACGAAGGCAAGCGAGTTGCCCGCCCTGATTATTTTGTGGCACGTATTTTGCTTAATAAAACGCATTATGCTTATTTCTGCCACCCCTGCTCCCTCCACTGGTGACAACGTCTGGGTTCTCGTGAGCACTGCGCTCGTCCTCATGATGTGTATCCCAGGCCTCTTCCTATTCTATGGAGGCTTGGTGCGCGGCAAAAACGTGCTCTCGATCGCCGCCCAATGCCTGGCCCTGACCGCGATGGGCGTACTGATGTGGTGGGGCTTCGGGTACAGCCTCGTCTTCGGCAAGAGTTACGCCGGCAGCCTCGTCGGACATATTTTCGGCGGTGGCGAGCATTTCGGTTTCGCCGGTCTCGGTTTCACGCCCGAAGCGGCCTACGCACCGGGCATCTCCTCCGCCACGTTCGCCCTCTTCCAGGCCATGTTCGCGGCGATCACGCCGGCCCTCATCATCGGCGCGGTCGCCGAGCGCATGAAGTTCTCCGCGGTGATGCTGTTCTCCTTCCTTTGGACGATCCTTGTCTATTATCCCATCGCGCATGCCGTCTGGGGCGCCACCGGAGACTTCTCCGGCATCGCCAACGCCGACGCCGTGTTCAAGGCCGCGGACTTTGCCGGCGGCATCGTGGTCCACATGACTTCGGGATGGTCCGCCCTGCTCCTCTGCATCCTCGTCGGACCGCGCGCTGGTTTCGGGAAACGCCCGATGACCCCGCACAGCATGGTGCTTTGCGTCATCGGCACGGGCCTACTCTGGGCTGGCTGGTATGGCTTCAACGCGGGTTCGGCCCTAGCGGCCGACGGCATCGCCATCCAAGCCTTCATGACGACGACGCTCGGCGCCGCCACGGCCACCCTCGCTTGGGCGGTAGTCGAAAAGCTGCATCGCGGTAAGATCTCCGTGCTCGGTCTCTGCTCCGGCGCGATCGCCGGGCTAGCCACCGTGACCAACGCAGCGGGCTTCGTCTCCGGTGGTTCCGCCGTGCTCATCGGTCTGCTCGCAGGGGTGGTTTCCTATTGGGCGTGCTCGGTACTGAAGCCGAAATTCGGCTACGATGATGCGCTGGATACGTTCGGCGTGCACGGCATAGGCGGCACCATCGGTGCGCTCGCGACCGCTTTACTCATGAACGCGCAGGTGAATCCAGCTGGCGGCACGCTTATTTCGAAAGGCCTGCTCAAAGGTCAGCTCCTCGCCATGCTGCTTTGCATCACGGTTTCACTGATCATGACCTGGCTCATCGCAAAGGTCGTCGCCGCGACCATTGGCCTACGTGCTTCGGAAGAAGGTGAAGCCCAGGGCCTCGACATCTCTGATCACGGAGAAGAAGGCTATTATCATAATTAAGCCCGTTTTTCGTGATGGCCACCCGCAGGACTGCCTCTTTTCGAGCAAGGGTGCGGGTGGCTAAAGTTGTTTTTTGAGCACATTCAAGTCATCGGCTGGAAAGTGAGCGGTTGGCACGAGGGTTGCGAATGACCACTCGCCATGAACTCCCTGCTACGAACTCTCACCATCCTCGCTCTGGCGGCAGTGCCTTAC
>CAIYAN010000113.1 GCA_903924185.1 uncultured Opitutia bacterium
CCAAGAACACGATCACCGACTGGTCCCAGTCTGTGAGCCTGCGCTTGAAGTTCTAAGCGTCGCTTAGCCCCACGAAAAGGCCGCCCAGTGGGCGGCCTTTTTTATTGGCTTAATAAGCGGGTTCAGGGCGTCAGGATGCCGCGATCCTTTAGCCAAGCGCCTAAGGAGTTAGTCCACTCCTTCGCGGCGAGGCAGCGGTCCGAAGCGCCCCAACCGTGGCCACCCTTGGCCCACACGTGCACTTCGGCACTACCGCCGAGAGACTTGAGCTTAGCAGCCAAGGCCATCGAGCCTTCGGCCGGATACGAATCGTCGGCGCTGTGCGCAAAGAACGCCGGCACGGGCTTCGGGCCCTTCGGGGGAACGACGCCGTCGGGTCCCTCGCGGAGAACACTGTCAGGCTTATCCTTCTCGAAAAGATACGCGGGGTAGACCATGACCGCAAAGTCAGGACGGGCCGCACCCGCTTCGGCTGGCGAGTAGGCCACGCGGGCGGCTAAATTACCGCCTGCGGAGAAACCGAGGATCCCAATCTTTTTGGGATCAGCATTCCATTCAACGGCACGGGCACGAACCAGCTCGATGGCCTTGCGCGCGTCCAACACCGGGACGATCCAAGGCTTATCGTTATCCCGCCGGGGTACGCGGTAACGCAGGACAGCGGCTCCCACGCCTTGGGAATTGAGGCGACGTGCGACCTCGGCACCTTCATGCTCTTCGGCCAGGATGCCGTAGCCGCCACCGGGGCAGACGATGATGAATGGCGCGTTCGGCTTAGCCGCTGGCCAGACGACGAACTCCGGAATCATCACGTCGGTGCGGTGACCGTTTTTATTAAGAATACCTTTTGGGTCTTGGCCGGGCTTGGCCTTAAGCGTTTCGGCCGGGGGCGCCCCATCCCAGACGGGGACCGGGGTAGAGGGCTCCGCCCACAGGAGCGCGGGGATAAAAAGACCGGCGAGGCGTAGGGTTTTCATTCGTGTCGAAGGGCTTCGATGGGGTCGAGACTAGCCGCGCGAATCGCTGGATAGACGCCAGCGATGAGACCAACGACCACCGAGAAGGAAAGGCCTTGGAGCATGATGATCCAATCAAACTTGGAGACTACCCCGGTCGGCACGGCCTGCATCAAGACGTAGTTCATGATCGAGACGATGCCCATCGAAACGACGAGACCGATGAGCCCGCCGAGCACGGAAATCACCGCCGCTTCGGAAAGGAATTGCAGGAAGAGGTCAGAGCCGCGCGCGCCCACGGCCTTGCGGACGCCAATCTCGCGGATGCGCTCATTGATGGAGGCTAACATCACGTTCATAATGCCAATCCCGCCGACGAAGAGCGAGATGCCCGCTACGCCCCCCAGTGATAGCTTGAAGGCCACCTCGGTCTTACGGAAGTCCTCGAGGGTCTGCTCATTCGTGGTGAGCGTGAAATCCTTCAGGCCATTATGCGTCTGCAGTAACGTGCGCTCCACCTGCTCGACCGCGTAATTGAGATCGTCGCCAGTCGCCACCTGAAGGCCGAGTCCGCTGAGTCGATCATTGCCGTTGAACTTCGAGGTCGCGGTCGAGATGGGAATGTAGACGCCGCTATTACGCCAGCGCCACATGCCACCACTCCCCTTCCCCTTACCGGAGGCCGACCGAATTTCCATCCCCTGGGCTTCAATGTTATTCAGCAGTCCAATGATAATGAAGCGCTTGCCCTTAACGCGAATGACCTTACCGAGCGGGTCCACGTTCGGCGGAAAAAGTTCCGCCACGATGGAGGAGCCCAGCACACACACGTCCGTCTTGTGCAAGATGTCGAGGTCGCTGATGAAGCGGCCTTCGCTTGGATTTACCCAACGCTTCGCGACCGGGAGCCAATCGGGCGTCACGCCGTTAATCATGGTGTTTACCTCGCGGCCTTCCCAAACGATTTTCTCGTAGCCGACGCGGGCTTCGGGCGAAACATAACGGACAATTGGGATCGTCGCCTTAATCTGCTCGACGTCGCGCATGGTCAGGCCTTCGGAAAGTTCGGCGAGGTGCTCCTGTTCCTTCGGCAAGGACTGCTTATCGACGGTGATCTTCTCGATGCCGCCCATGGCATCCACAAATTGGCGGAAGTTTCCGACCATACCTTGGACGACGGTGACCATCGCCACGAGCGAGGCGACGCCGAGGATGATGCCCGACATGGAGAGCAAGGAGCGCACCTTGTTCGCCTGGAGTTCGCGGAGGCCATTGATGACCGCAGCGCGGATGCGAATGAGGAGTTTCATTGCAGGCGATCCTCCTGCACTTTGCCGGCCCGCATGGAAATGACGCGCTTGGCCTTGGCGGCCACGGAAAGGTC
>CAIYAN010000114.1 GCA_903924185.1 uncultured Opitutia bacterium
ACGCAGACCGCCACGCTGGAACTCGTCGACGGCGACAGCCGCGGTGTCGGCCAATTCTTGGTGACTACCCACACCAACCCGTACCTGCCACTCTTACGCTACGCCATCGGCGACTACGCCGAACAGACCAGCGGCGGGTACATCGTCCATGGCCGCGTCCGCGATGCCTTGCGCCGCACCGATGGCTCGGTGGCAACCACCCGCCAAGTCGATGCCCTGTTTGCGGATCTAGGGGATGTCGCCCATTACCAGCTCCGCCAGCATCCCGACGGCCGCTTGGAACTCTTCTTAATGCCTGTGCAAGCCGGCGACGAACTCACCGCCAGCGCCGCCCTCTTGCGGTCACGCCTCGCCGCCCTCCTCGGTGCCGAGGTCGCTTTGCGTACCGACGTCTTAATCGCCCCAGAGGACTCCGGGAAGTTCCGCCTGACCGTCCGGTTGGCCTGAACCGAGCACCCAAGGTCAAAAGTGGCGTTTTGTCGCTTCTGGCTGGAAAACCGCCCGAAGAACGCCCAAGGTGGTTTTTTATATCGATGGAAGTCTATATCGACGGAAAGTTTTATCCTAAGGCCGAAGCCAAAATCTCGGTCTTTGACCACGGTTTCCTCTACGGAGACGGCATCTTCGAGGGCATCCGCCTCTACCAAGGCTGTGTCTTCCGCCTCGACGAGCACCTCGAGCGCCTCGAGATGTCCGCCAAGGCCATCTGCCTGACTATGCCTTGGACCCGCCAGCAGATTGCCGAAATCGTCTGCGAATCCTGTCGTCGTAATAACCTGACCGACGGCTACATCCGCCTCGTCGTTTCACGCGGCTTCGGTGACCTAGGCCTCTCGCCGAAGAACTGCCCGACCCCGTCGATCATTTGCATCGCGGACACCATCAAACTCTACCCCGAGGAACTCTACACCACGGGCATGAAGATCATCACCTCGCCGACGCGCCGCATCAGCCCAGCCGCGTTGCCACCGATGATTAAGTCGCTGAATTACCTAAACAACATCATGGCCAAGATTGAAGCCCAGCAACACGGCTTCCACGAGTGCCTGATGCTCAATGAACAGGGGTACGTCTCTGAGTGCACCGGCGACAACGTCTTCCTCATCCATAAGGGCCGCCTCATCACGCCGGCCTCCCATACCGGGGCCCTCGTCGGCATCACCCGCCAGGTCGCTCTCGAAGTCGCCGCCGCCCTCGGCATCCCGACCGTGGAGACCAACATCACCCGTTACGACGTCTGGAACGCCGACGAATGTTTCCTCACGGGCACTGCCGCCGAAGTCATCCCGGTTATTGAAGTCGACGCCCGTACCATCGGTACCGGTAAGCCTGGCCCGCTCACGGCCAAGATTCTCGCCGAGTTCCGCAAGAAGGCTTCCCGCGAAGGCGCGATGATCCGCTAAGGCCGTCCTTCCGGGCCTAAACCCGGAAACTGCCGCATGTCCACCGCACCCGACTCAACGCAGACGAACGCGACGGCACCGACGTTGCGCCGCCTGCTGAGCATTGCTTGGTCGCACCGTACGGACTGCCTCCAGTTGCTGGGGCTGCAGCTTATCTTGGTCGTCTTTACGGTCGCGGTCTTCGTGCTCACAGGCATTGCGATCGACTTCATCCGCCACTGTGCGGATGCGAACGTCCCAGCCCCGTCGTTACCGTTCTTCATTCCCAAAGACAGCGATAACGTCGCCACCCTCTGGTGGCTGTCGGGCGGCATCATCGTCATCGCTCTCCTGCGCGCTGCCCTCTCCTACGTCTTTGGCCTCGTCTCGGTACATTTCATGCATGGGCGTATCGTGGTCAACCTCCGCGCCCAGGTCTTCGCCAAGCTTCAACAGCTCAGCTTTCGCTTCTTCGACTCCAACGCCAGCGGCTCCATCATCAACCGTGTCACCTCCGACGCCCACTCGGTCCGCATCTTCATCGAAGGCGTGCTCCTGCAACTGGCCATCATCACAGTGACGCTGATTGTGTGCTCGGTCTATATGTTCCGCACCGACTGGCGCCTCACGCTCGCCTGCCTCTCGGTGCTACCGATTCAGATCTGGTTCGCCGTCCGCTTCTCCAAGAAAGTCCGGCCGGCCTACGAGGAGAACCGGGACCTCATGGACCGCCTGGTCTTAGGTTTCTCCGAGAACGTCCAAGGCATCCAAGTCGTCAAAGGCTTCTCGCTCGAGAGCCGCGTCCTCGGTCGCTTTGCTGGCTGGAGCGAGGACATCCGTGTGCAGAAGCGCAAGGTCTTCGGCGAGATTGCCCTCTTCTGGCCGGTCATCGATGGACTCAACCGCCTCTCGATGGTCATTCTGCTGGGCTACGGCGGCTGGTTGGTGATGCAGGGGCAAATTACCTTGGGCACGGGGCTCGTGACCTTCGCTGGACTACTCCAGCAGTTCGCCACCCAAGTAACCACCGTGGCTTCCGTGGTCGACAACGCGCAGGTCTCGCTCGCGGGTGCCAAAAGGATTTTTGAGATTCTCGATACCGACCCGGGCGTGGCTTCGCAACCCGACGCCCGTTCGCCCGGCCGCTTCCTTGGCCGCGTGACTTTCGATAATGTGTCCTTCGAGTACAACGAGAACGCCACCGTCCTGAAGGACGTGAACTTCGTGGCCGAGCCCGGCCAGCGCATCGCCATCGCGGGGGCCACGGGGGCGGGCAAGTCCGCGCTCCTCTCGCTCATCCCACGCTTCTACGACCCCCGCCACGGCCGCGTGTTGCTCGACGGGCACGATGTGCGCACGCTGCCACTACAAGAGCTCCGCCGGCAGGTTGGGATGGTCTTCCAAGAAAACTTCCTCTTCTCAAACACCATTGCAGCCAACATCGCCTTTGGCCATCCCGACGCCAGCCAAGAGCGTATCGAACGTGCGGCCAAGATCGCCGGCGCCCACGATTTCATCCTGGCCTTCCCCGAGGGCTACGAGACGTTCCTCGGGGAAGGCGGCGTGAACCTCTCGGGCGGCCAGCGCCAGCGCCTCGCCATCGCTCGGGCCCTCTTACTGGAGCCGACCGTTTTGCTACTCGACGACCCGACCTCGGCCATCGATGCCGAGACCGAGAAGGAAATCATGGAGGCCATGGAAGCGGCCATGGAAGGCCGCACGACCTTCATCGTGGCACACCGTCTGAGCACCCTGCGTCGGGCCGACCTCGTCCTCGTGTTCGACCGGGGGCGGCTAATCCAACAAGGCACCCACGCACAACTTATGGCGGAAGACGGGCACTACCGGCGCGCCATCCTCATCCAATCGGAAGGAGCCCAAGCATGAGCCAGCCCTCCCGCCTCGAGATTGCTGTCCGCCGAATCCGCCCGGACGAGGAAGAACCCGACCGCCTCCCGCTGCGCTGGTCGACTATCGCCCGCCTGCTCTCCTTCACGGAGGCCCACCGCGGCCAACGCAACGCCCTGCTCTGGCTCTGCGCCTTCCGCGCCATGGCCTTACCTTTGCTGGCCTGGCTGGTCGGGCACATCATTAAAGGCCCGATCACCGCGGGCGATGGCGTCGGCACCGCCGAATGGCTCCTACTCTTCTTGGGTGCAGTCATCGTTGCCGACATCGCCCTCTACTGGCGCATCCGGCTAGCCCACCAGATTGGCGAAGCCGTCTTGCGCGACCTCCGCGACAAGC
>CAIYAN010000115.1 GCA_903924185.1 uncultured Opitutia bacterium
CTTCAGCTCCGGCACCTGAGCCAAGAGTGCCCGGACCTCGGTGGGTGAATACGTCCGAAACTTCCAATGGGTCTCTTCCTCCCATGTCTTGCCGTCCTGCGTAATCTTCATGCGTGTCCGCATGGCCTCCGTCCGGCGGGTCCGGACCGCGGGTGCGGACCAGGTGTCACTCACGACCCGGATACCCTGCCGACGGCCCGCCCAGCGCTCATGATCGGGCGGGTTCTTGGCATAATCGGTCAGGTGAATGCCTATCAGGCAAAGGCCACCAGGGCGTAAAGCCTTCGCCATACGGCGCAGGGAGGCAACCGCACCGCGTTCGGTGCGGACGTATTTGAAGGTACTGACGAAACAATGGGCGACGTCATAGGGCTGCCCCTTGGGTAGGGAAAAATCCTCGAGCCCATCGCGCCAGACTTTCACCGCTAGTCCCTTTGCCTTGAGGCGTTTTTGGGCGTAGGCGACTTGATGACGGTTGAGGTCAAAGCCGGCGACGTGATGGCCGCGTAGCGCCATGGACTCGAGCAGACGCCCGGAACCACAAGCGGGCTCGAGCACGCGTAACGGCCCCTTGATCTGCGGGCAATGGCGCTGGACGATGCCTTCGATGAACCGCGACTCCTTCTTCGTGTAGTCCGCATAGACGATGTCATAGTATAACGGCGAGTCATACCAAGCGGTGGAGGATTTCTTAGCAGGAGACATGGAAATACGGGGCTGGGGGATAGGTCATAGGGGATGGGAAAGGGGGATAGGCCGTAATGGCATCGAGCCATCCCCTACCCCCTACCCGCTATCCCCCTTATACCTTTTACTGGTAAATCTCGCCGCCCTGCTCGCGGAACTCTTTGGACTTCTCCGCCATACCCTGCTGCAAGGCTTCTTCAGCGGAAACGCCTTGGGCGTCGGCAAACTTACGGATGTCGTCGGAGATGCGCATCGAACAGAAGTTCGGCCCGCACATGGAACAGAAGTGGGCGGTCTTGGCAGCGTCCTGCGGCAAGGTCTCGTCGTGGTATTCCTGGGCGCGCTCCGGATCGAGGGCTAAGGCAAACTGGTCTTCCCAGCGGAACTCGAAGCGGGCCTTCGACAAGGCATTATCGCGACGCTGGGCCGCGGGATGGCCCTTGGCTAGGTCGGCTGCATGGGCGGCAATCTTGTAGGCAATCACGCCCTCGCGGACGTCGTTCTTGTTCGGCAAGCCGAGGTGTTCTTTCGGCGTGACGTAGCACAGCATGGCGGTGCCGTACCAACCGATCATGGCGGCACCGATGGCGGAAGTGATATGGTCATACCCCGGGGCGATGTCCGTCGTGAGCGGTCCCAGCGTGTAGAACGGGGCCTCGTGACACCATTCCAGCTGCTTGTCCATGTTCTCCTTGATCATGTGCATCGGCACGTGGCCAGGGCCTTCGTTCATGACTTGGACGCCGCGATCCCACGCCCGCTTGGTCAACTCACCCTGGGTCTTCAGTTCGGCGAACTGGGCCTCGTCGTTAGCGTCAGCAATCGAACCGGGACGGAGGCCGTCACCGATGGAGAAACTGACGTCATAAGCGGCCATGATGTCGCAGATGTCATCCCAGTGAGTGTAAAGGAAGTTCTCCTTATGGTGCGAGAGACACCACTTCGCGAGAATCGAGCCACCACGGGAAACGATACCGGTCACGCGACGGGCGGTCATCGGAATATACGCTAAACGTACCCCCGCGTGGATGGTGAAGTAGTCGACACCCTGCTCGGCCTGCTCAATCAACGTATCCCGGAAGACTTCCCAGGTGAGGTCTTCGGCGCGGCCGTTGACCTTCTCGAGTGCTTGGTAGATAGGCACGGTACCAACCGGGACCGGACAATTGCGCAGGATCCACTCGCGGGTCTGGTGGATGTTCTTACCGGTGGAAAGATCCATCAACGTGTCGCCACCCCACTTGATCGACCAGCGCATCTTCTCGACTTCTTCCTCGATGGACGAGGCCACCGCTGAGTTGCCGATGTTGGTATTAATCTTCACCAAGAAGTTACGGCCGATAATCATCGGCTCGAGCTCAGGGTGATTGATGTTAGCTGGAATGATTGCGCGACCTCGGGCGACCTCGGAGCGGACGAATTCCGGGGTGATCTCGTCCGGGATGGCGGCACCGAAGGACTGACCTGGGTGCTGGAAGCCGAGGGCGTGACGCGGTAACGCCTGCTCTTGGCGGGCGGCTTGGACGCGCTGATTCTCGCGGATCGCGATGTACTCCATCTCGGGCGTGATGATACCCTGCTTAGCATAGGCGAGCTGGGTCGGGCGTTGGCCGGGCTTGCCCTTATAGACTTGGCGGTTGCCACGGTCGAACTGGACCAAGCGATTACGCGAAGTCGCGCGTTGGGCGGTCTCGGCGTGCTTCCAAGAAAGGTAACCGTCGTCTTCCGGCTTTAGTTCGCGGCCGGAGACGGCCTCGACGTCGTTACGCTCGAGGATCCAAGGCAGGCGAATGGAGGGGAGGCCGAGTTCGACGTCGTGGTGAAACGCGGTGTCACCCCAGGGGCCAGACGTATCATAGACGCGAAGGGGCTCGTTCGGCGTCAGGGTGCCGTCCGGCCGGCGGGAAGGCGCCAAATTGATCTCCCGCATGGGCACACGGACATCGGGCCGCGAGCCAGGCACATAGATGCGGGCAGATTTTGGGAAGGGAGAGGTTTTGTCGGTGACCATGAATGCGGGTATAAAAGCGTTCGCTCAGAAACGCATCAACGGTCCGAAAAAGGGGTGCACTGAACAATCCACTTCCTACGGCGCGATGCGCATCAGGTACAAGGGTTCGAGGCCAAGCCTCATCTCAGTCCTGTCGAGGACTCCCCTGGGAAAAACGAACAAGGAACGCCCACATCAATGCGGGCAGGGTTTGAACTAGCAAGAGGGTTTATAGGACGCAGGTCGACCCTCGCTTGCCACCGAGCCGTGGACGGCTTACTCCCTCTCCGGTCCCCTCTCCCACCCATGTTACTCGAAATCGTCGCCTACTCCTACGCCTCGGCACTTGCCGCCCAACAAGGGGGCGCCGACCGCGTTGAACTTTGCGAAAACACCGCCGAGGGCGGTACCACGCCGAGCCTAGGGACCCTTGAGGCCACCCGAGCCCTCCCGGGCCTCAAGCTCCACGTCATGATTCGCCCGCGGGGCGGCGACTTCCTCTACACGGACGCCGAGTTCCGTATCATGCTGCGCGAAATCGCCATCGCCAAGGCTGCGGGTGCGGACGGGATTGTCTGCGGACTCCTTAAGTCCGATGCCACGGTCGACGTCGAGCGCACCCGAACGCTCGTCCAAGCCGCCGCCGGGATGTCCGTCACCTTTCACCGAGCTTTTGACTGGGCCGCCGACCCTGCCGCCGCCTTGGAAGCCGTGATCGCCGCGGGCTGCCACCGTGTGCTGACCTCGGGTCAAGCCCCCAACGCCCTCGCGGGAGCGGCGGTCATCGCCCGGCTCGTAGAGCAAGCGGGCGATCGCTGCGTTATTTTAGCCGGCGGCGGCGTTAGCGAAACCAATGTCGCCGAACTGGTGCACCGCACGGGCGTCCGCGAAGTCCATGCCTCGCTACGCGGTATCCAGGGCACGCGCATGACCGTTCGTCCCCCGAGCGTTTCGCTCGGCGCGGCGCCCGACTGGCCAGCCGATGCGATTCCCGTCGCCGACTCCGCTCGCGTGGCCCAAGTCAAAGCTCTCTTAGGCTGACCGCGGTCCAGCCGTAAATAAAGCAGCCTGACCCACCAAGGTCAGGCTGCGTGCATCACACACTGAAAAGTTTAGGCGCGGTTGGTCGAAAGCTGCGCGCGTAGGTACTCGACCGTGCGGCGGACATTCGGATCCACTTCCATTTGGTTCACGACCGTCTTACGGGCGTGGATCACGGTACCATGGTCGCGGCCACCAAAGGCACCGCCGATGGAAACGAGGGACATACCCGTCAGTTGCGTCGTGAGGTACATCGCGACTTGGCGAGGGAAGGCGATGTTCTGCATGCGGCGCTTGGACGTCATGTCGGACATCTGAATACGGTAGTGTTCCGCCACCTTACGCTGAATCACTTCAGCCGTGAGGGTGTGGCTGGCTTCCTCGACGAGAATATCATGGAGGAGCTTCTCAACCTGGACGAGGTCGAGCGGCTTGCGGGTCATGCCCGTCAGACCAGAAATACGGGTGATGGCGCCTTCGAGGTTACGGACATTGCGGGCAATGCGTGAAGCCATGAAATCAGCGATTTCTGGGCTAAGTTCGAGGCCGCGGGCCTGGGCCTTCTTGTGCAGGATGGCGGTGCGCGTTTCGAGGCCAGGGGCCTGAATCGAAGCCACCATGCCCCACTGGAAGCGGGAAACGAGA
>CAIYAN010000116.1 GCA_903924185.1 uncultured Opitutia bacterium
ACGCCGACCCGCTATGCCTTCATGACCGGCGAATATGCCTGGCGTAAACCAGGCACGGGCATCCTGCCCGGCACCGCCGGACTTATCATCGAACCGGGACGGACCACGGTCCCCTCCCTGCTCAAGCGCGCCGGTTACGTGACGGCGGTCATCGGCAAATGGCACCTCGGTCTAGGCAAGACCCCGACAGACTATAATACGGAAATTAAACCCGGCCCGCTGGAAATAGGCTTCGACTACGCGTGGATTATCCCTGCCACGGGCGACCGCACCCCCTGCGTCTGGGTGGAAAATCATCGAGTCGTGAACCTCGACCCCGCCGATCCGATCAAGCTCGATTACAGCGTCCAACGCGGCGAACCCCGCTCCTTCGTCGGCGGCATCCCCCGCATCGGCGAGCAGCTCGGAGGCAAAGCCGCACTTTGGAAAGACGACCTGATCGCCGACGTGCTGGCCGAAAAGAGCATCAAGTTCATTGAGGATAATAAATCCAAACCGTTCTTCCTGTATCTCGCCACGCATGACATCCATGTGCCGAGAGTCCCGAATTCGCGCTTCCGCGGCACCAGCGACGCCGGCATCCGCGGAGACGCTGTTCACTCGTTCGACTGGACGCTTGGCCGCATCCTCGACACCCTCGATCGCCTCAAGCTTACGGACAATACCTTGGTGATCGTCACGAGTGATAACGGCGGCGTCCTCGACACCAACGGCGCCACCGACAACGTCAACAGCGGCGACCAAAAGACCAACAACGGACACGCCCACAATGGCGTCCTTCGCGGCAACAAGGGCTCGGCCTATGAAGGCGGAACCCGGGTGCCCTTCATCGCCCGCTGGCCTGGACAGATCCAACCTGGAACCTCCGGTGCCCTGATCTCGCACGTCGACATGCTCTCGACCTTCGCGAGCCTCACCCAACAGAAACTCGCCGAGGCCGATGCGCCCGACAGCCAGAACATCCTACCCGCTTTGATCGAAGGCAAAGCCGGCCGGGCGACCTTGGTCGAACATGGTAATATCCTCGCCCTTCGCTCGGGCGACTGGAAGTACCTCGTCAGCGGCTCCGGTGCCGGCAAGAAAAACCAGGAAAAAGCTAAGTCCCCCAAAAAACCGGAGCTCTATGACCTGAGCAAAGACCTGAGCGAGACGACCAACGTCGCTGAACAAAACCCCGAGATAGTAGCCAAGATGGCGAACCTCTTGGCGGAGATTCAAGCCAAGGGCGGCCGTCGCTGAACCGTGCGCCCTTTCTTCCTAGGCATCCTCCTGCTCGGACTAGTCGCGCCGCTCTGGTCCGACCAGTCGCGGCCGAATATTCTCTTCATACTCATCGACGACATGGGCTGGGGCGATTTTTCCTGCTTTGGCAATACCGAGGCAAAGACCCCTAATATCGACCGACTCGCGGCCGAAGGACTGACCTTCTCCCAGTTCTACGTGAATTCGCCCATCTGCTCGCCCTCACGCTGTGCCCTGCTCACCGGGCAATACCCGCAACGCTGGAAGATTACCTCTTACCTCAACAACCGCGCAGACAATACGCGCCGCGGGCTGGCACAATGGCTGGACCCACAAGCGCCCTCCCTCGGCCGTACGCTACAGTCTGCGGGCTACGCCACTGGGCATTTCGGCAAATGGCACCTCGGCGGGCAACGCGACGTCGCTGACGCGCCCGCCATCGCCGCTTACGGCTTTGACGCTTCACTCACGAACTTCGAGGGAATGGGGCCCAAAATCTTGCCGCTGACGCGCACCCCTGATGCCACGGAGTTTAAAAAGATTTGGGGCGACGCCGAGCGCCTCGGTGG
>CAIYAN010000117.1 GCA_903924185.1 uncultured Opitutia bacterium
GGGGCAGCCGCGGACGCCTGGCTCGGAGCGGGCCTCGTCCAGAGGAACAAGCCGACCGCAAGGCCGAGCAGCACGATTGAACTCAGGACGGGGTGACGTTTCATGACTAAGACCTAAACACCCTCCTTAGTCAGTGCAAGACGCCGCCCAATAAAAAAGGCCGGACCCACGGGTCCGGCCTTTCTAAAGCAACGGCGCGATTATTTAGTGACCGGAGCGTCCTTGGCTGGAGCCGGAGCGTCCTTGGCGACAGGATTGCACTTCTCGCAGACCTTAGCGTCCTTGGCTGCCTTGACGCAGCAAGGATGAGCGCAGGGCTTGCCACCCTTTTCAGTCTTATCACAGCAACCACCCGTCTTAAACTTGGACTTATCCACGGCCGGAGCAGCCGGCGTGGTGGCGGCGATAGCCAGCGAGGAGCAAACGGCCACAAGGGCGAGGAGACGGAGCAGGTTCTTCATGGTGACTGATTTAATGAAGCCATTTTAGATCACATCAAGCAGATTTGGCTCACCTAGCACTAAACAAACCGATGATTGCCCCCAGCCCGACCAAGGCTGGGACGGAAAACTTCTCTTTATAAAAGAGCCAAGCCGCCCCGGCTGAAACCAGCGGGAACAGGGGCGTCGAGAACTGTGACCAGCACAGGGTACAGCCTAAGTAAACAATGGCACCCGCGGCGACGGCTGAGACCATGCCGAGCGCATCATGAAAGCGGCGATCACCCACCCCCTCTTCCGCCAAAGGCGCGCAGGCCAAAAGAATTAAAGTCGAAGGCACAAACGTAAAGACCGCCGCGGTGACCAGACCGAGTAAGCCAAACCCAATCCCACCATGGTCGGCAAAGAGTAGGCCGTTGAACCCCGCTAAGAAGCCGACAAAACTCCCAGCGAGCAACAAGGGCCCAGGCGTGGCCTCGCCAATCACCAAGGCATCCCCGAAGCGGACCTCACTGAGCCAGCCCAACGCGTTTGCTCGCACGCGCCAAATACCCAGGGCCGCGTAAGCACCCCCAAAAGACGTGAGCACCGCGAAGAGGGAGACCTCAACGAGCTGCACGTAGCCATGGCTATGCTTAAGCCATAACCATAAAGCCAAATAGACGAGCAGCACGGGCAAGAGGTAACGCCCCAAGCACTTCACCGCCGAACGCAGCTGATCGCTGACCGGTGACAGTGCTTCTTCATCGTCTGGGCGTATGTACCAACCATGCAGACCGGCCGACAGAGCGATAAAGACAAACGGGGCACCCCAGCAAAGCCCGGCAAACGACAAGCCGGCCGCCCATCGTCGCGGTAAGGCCTCGCAGGTCCGGATGAGCATTTTGACCCCGACCACTAAGATTACCCCCGCCACCGCCGCGCGGGCACCCGCAAACACGCCTGGCAAGAGCTCCCAACCGCTACCCACTGCATAAAGCCAAGCCAAGACAACGCAGGCCATTAACCCAGGCAACACAAAGCCCAACGTCGCGACGGCGGCTCCACGCCAGCCATGCGTGCGCCAGGCAATCCAGGCCACGAGTTGCTGTGCCTCTGGACCCGGCAAGAACATGCAAAGACCTAGCGCCCGCGTGAAGGCCGCCGACGTCAGCCAGCCTCGCTTCTCCACACACTCCTGCTCCAGCAGGGCGATCTGCGCGGCGGGGCCACCCCAGGACAGCAAGCCCATGCGCAACCAGAAGAGATACGGGAACGAGGCCATGGCGATAGACCGAACAAAACGGGCCAAGGCTGAACTGCACCAATAAAAAGCCGGACCAAGGTCCGGCTTTCTAGGCAGTCGTTAGATTAGGCTTATTTCTTTTTGCAAGCAGGCGCAGCCGACTTAATCGGAGCTGGCTTCGGAGCTTCCTTCTTCTCGCACTTCTTTTCGACAGACTTCTTTTCGTCCTGAGACTCAGACTTCTGGCAGGACCCGGAAGTAGGCTTCGTCGGCGTCACCACTGGCGTGGTGGGCGTGGTCGGGGTGGTGGGCGTACCCGTACCACCACCAGTGAAGACGGCGGCAGACAGGGTGGCAGCGGCAAAAAGGCCGGCGGTGTAAGCGAAGAGTGACTTCATAGTAATAAGAGTTATATACGTTCTGAAGCCGGAGGCAAACGGTAAATGAGTGATAAATTGGGCAGGAATCACCAGCGGGGGCTTGCGGAAGCCACCCCCAGCTTATAGTAGTTATACCTCCTTGCCGCGCCCTTCGTCCCAGCCCCTCCCCCGGCCCGTCGCAAATCGAGCCGGTTTCAGCCTCCTGCTCTCGCTGGTGGTCTTGAGTGTCATGATCTTGACCGTGATCATGGTGGCGGCCTTTCTTTCGGTCGAAACCCGCTTGGCTGGCCATGCGCACCTGTCCCTGCGTGCCCGGCTTAACGGTGTCGTCGCCCTCCGCCTCGCCTTAGCCCATACGCAACAGGAAGCTGGACCTGATCGTCGCGTCACGGCCCGCGCCGACTTAGCCCAACCCGATGTCGCCGTCAGCGACTTACTCAACCCGATGTGGACGGGCGTCTGGAATACCCAACGTCCAAATCAACCTCCCCACTGGCTCATTAGCGGACGGGACGACCTCGACGCCGGCGCGCAGATGGTCTCATTGTCAGGAGAATCCGACTACCCTGCTCCGATTTGGCTCCCGTGGCAAAAAGACTACACCCCGACGACGAGTAACCTCATTCCGCTGGTCGGCACCGGGAGCGCCAGTATCGCCGAGGCGAACAAACCGAGCGGATTGGTAACCTTACCCCGACTCCCCCTACCCGACGACGATGCCTTCGGTAAATATGCCTACTGGGTCGGTGATGAGGGCATCAAGGCGCGCTTCAACCTCTTTGACGCACGCACCACTGGCACGGCTAACTCCCCCGGAAACCTCCAAGCCCTCCGCAACCCGGTCACCCCTGGACTCGCGCTCCTTAACGGCTTCGAGAACTACACCCCCAACGACGGCCTTGTCCGCAGCCTGACCATCGATGATATCCCAAACCTCACTGGCTTCAGCGAAGGCACGGGGGCGACGCGCAACTCTAACCGCCTCTTCCACGACCTCTCCGCCAGTGCCGCCGGTGTCCTTGCGGATTCCTATCACGGAGGTCTAAAACGCGACCTCTCCTTGGCCTTCGAACTGAGCGATGCCGACTTCAATCAAACCGAGTTCGGCGCTGGCAAAATCGGCGCCGCTGCGACCGGCACAGCCAACGGTATAGAGGTTATCTCGATGCGGGTACCCCTCGACGGCAACTCCCTACTCTCCACACCGGTCTTCAACCGGTCCACCCTAGAAGGCGAAGTCCGCGGCCCGACCTGGTGGGCCTTACGCGACTACCACCGACTCTATAAGCAAGTCGGGTGGGACACCAGTGGTACGCCTACGCTCAAAGCACGCACCTTCTACCCCAACGCCAGCCGCATGATGCCACCGACGGCGAATGCCGACCCGAATAACGTCCGGCAGACTACCTATAGTTACTCGCTGACTTATAACGGCGACCATGCGAACCTGAACCCGCAGGCGATGGACTTTGGTAATTTCTGGAACCTCGGCACGAAGCCCGTCCCCCGCCCGTTGAACGTCGCCGCCACCCCCTACATTCACCGCGTGATGATGGTGTTCAGCATCAACATCGAGTACGCCCCTAACGGCGGTGCGGCCATCTACTTCAACCTCACCCCCATCGTTGTCGTCCATAACCCCTACAACGTAGCCATGACATTCGCAGCCCGCAACGGGGCGGCCGGCAACTACGCCCTGGCGGTATCGTTCACGAACTGGGATCAATGGATTTTTCGCTATAAGCGCTACGCCGCCTACGGCACAGGTCCCACCTCGACTTACGAAATTCCGCTGAGTTCGTTCTTCATGCAGCAGGACGACCAGCAGGCGAATGCCAACGACATGTTCCGCCTATACCTGCCTGACTTTACCTTGAAGCCAGGTGAGTTCCGCGTGCTCTCATGCAGTTCACCCACGATGCAGGACTGGAAACGCGTTGTCGAGCTTGCCAACACCTTCAACCAGTCTGGCGGCTTCAATGACACCCTCAATGACTGGGGCTTTGGCGAGTCGTCCCGCTGGTACTACGACGACGCCTTCGGCTTTGAAGTCCTCCCAGCTGGCGACTTCCGTATCCGTCAAGGCCTCGCCTGCTGGCCCGGGGATGTCATCAGCAAGACCGCCACGACCGCCAACTTCTACAACCGCTCGAGCGAACACACTGAGCTCTTCTACCGCGACCTTAACCCCGCTCGGGTCGGCGCCGCTGGCGAGAAGTTCTTCCCTAACTACACTTGGATTGCCCCTAAGTACAATAGCCGCGGCGCCCCCTTGCCGCCTTCGGTCATCACGGTGATGGACCTCTCCGTGAAGACCGCCGACTGGACCGGTGCACCCTTCCCGCTATTCACCCACTCCAACCCGATGGCGGCGTCCTGCCGTGCAGACGGCGCGGGACGCACCGACCTCGGGGAAGGCAACGGCTTTGTCGGTGCGTCACCCAGTTACCGCATGCGCCTCTTCCGTCCGTCCACCTGGTCTGAAATCCTGCAGACCACCAGTGGCCTGGGTTACGGCGGCTACTCCAACACCAGTTCGGGGACGACGGTTGCGGTCCAGACGGAGATTCCGTTGGCCTCACCGACCGGCCTCGCCCAGTACGTGCACGCCAACCTCAGCATGCGCGACCAGCAACCTTTACTAGGTATCGGCAGTAGCTTCGCGCATACGCAGGTCAACGCCCAGCGCACCACGCAGTTGAACAGCCCCAACTGGACCGATTACGACAACGCTTACCTGCTCAATCATGCGGTCTGGGATCAGTACTTCCTCTCTGGTGCGGCGCCAGAGATGACCAAAGCCTCCGCGCCCGCCGACCCAACGCCCGCCGACCCAACGGCCAATCCCAACTCGACGCCGGCTGAAACCCGCTCCTTAAGTCAAGTCTTGGATGACTTCGTAACCGGCGTCCAACCGTTGAACAACCCGCGCATGCGCCTACTCGGTGAATTCCACGGGGGCGACGACCTCCGGGCGGCGATGGGCGACTACCGTCGTTCCGCCTCCGTCCTGCTCCATGACGGCACCTTCAA
>CAIYAN010000118.1 GCA_903924185.1 uncultured Opitutia bacterium
GCGGCGCCTTCGCCGACGCCCTTGATGGCGCCGAGGCCGAAGCGGATGGCGTTATCCTTGATGACGGGAGTGAAGTCGGTGTCCGATTGGTTTACATTCGGCCCAAGCATCTGCATGCCCAAGGCTTCGACTTCCGCCACGAATTCCGCCAGCTTATCGGCGTTGCCTTGTTCGGAGGTCAACACGGCCGACATGAACTCGACCGGGTAGTTGGCCTTCAGGTAGGCGGTCTGGTAAGAAAGGATGGCGTAGGCGGCCGAGTGCGACTTGTTGAAGCCGTATTCCGCGAACTTCTCCAGGGTCGCAAAGATTTCCACGGCCTTCTTCTCCTCGATATTGTTCGTGGCCTTGGCGCCCGCGACGAAGATGTCGCGCTGCTTCTCCATTTCCTCGCGGATCTTCTTACCCATCGCACGGCGGAGCATGTCGGCTCCCCCGAGGGTGTAGCCAGCGACCACGCGGGCGGCTTCCATGACCTGTTCCTGGTAGACGAGGATGCCATAGGTCTCCTTGGCGACCTTCTCGAGGAGCGGGTGGGCGTACTTAACGTAGTTGGGGTCCTTCTTGCCCTTGATGTAGTCCGGGATGAACTGCATCGGTCCTGGACGATAGAGCGCAATGAGTGCGACGATCTCGTCGATGGCCGAGATATTAAATTGGCGGCAGAGCGACTGCATGCCGCCGGATTCGAGCTGGAAGACACCGACCGTCTTGGCGTCGTTGAGCAGGGCGAAGGTCTTGGCATCCTCGAAGCCAACTTTCTCGATATTAAACTTCGGTAGCTTGCGGTGTTTCCGCACGAGCTTCTGGGCGTCATCGACCACGGTGAGCGTCTTTAGCCCCAAAAAGTCCATCTTGAGTAGGCCCAACTTCTCAACCGGGTCCTTGGCGTACTGAGTTGTCAGGTCGCCATCCTGCATCGTCACGGGAATGATGTCGGTCAGCGGTCGGTCAGCGATGATCATCCCGCACGCGTGCTTACCGCTATTACGCACCATGCCCTCGATTACCCGGCCGGTTTCGATAATGCTAGCCGCCGTCGGGTTGCTACTGACCTCGGCGCGGAGCTCATTGGACTTCTTCAGCGCGTCTTCGAGCGAGATATTGATGTCGTCGGGAACGAGCTTCGCTAGGCGATTGGTTTCGATAAAGGGCAGGTCGCGAATGCGGGCCAAGTCGCGGACGACCATCTTGGCACCGAATGTGCCGAAGGTGATGATGTTGGCGACGCGGTCGGCGCCGTATTTCTGCCGGACGTAATCGACGACCTCGTCGCGACGGCGCATGCAGAAGTCGATATCGAAGTCGGGTGCGGAGACGCGTTCGGGATTAAGGAAACGCTCGAACAGTAACCCGAAACGAATCGGATCGATGTCCGTGATTTTTAGGCAATAGGCGACGATTGAGCCAGCGCCCGACCCGCGGCCGGGGCCGACGGGAATATCTTGGCGCCTCGCCCAATCGATGAAGTCCCAGACAATGAGGAAGTAGTCGACGAAGCCTGTGCCTGCGATGACGCCCAATTCGTAGTCGACGCGGCGGCAGAGCTCGGCGGGGCTGGCTTGCCCGGCCCCCGGAATCGTTTCGTCGGCCTGGGCCTTGGGGTCATTGTAGTCGACACCGTAGCGCTCCTTGAGGCCGAGCTTAACGATTTCGAGGAGGTATGAGCCGTTCGCCCGCATGCCCTTGCGCGTATCTTCGGCGATGGCGAAATCACCCTTCTTGCCCGCGGCCACGAGCAAGCCGTTCTTCAGTTTTTCATACCCGTCCAAGATGGCATCCGTCTTTTTCTCGACCTTCGGCTTTACGCCTTCGGAGAAGATGTAGACCGGGTAGTGGTTCTTACCAACGGGCAGCTGCACGTCGCACATCTCCGCGATATCGACCGTGTTCGTGATGGCCTGCGGCACTTCGGAGAAGACGCGGCGCATTTCGGCCTCGGTCTTCAGGTAGAATTCCTGCGCCGTATACTTCATGCGGCGCTCATCCGCGAGGCGGGCGCCGGTCTGGATGCACAGCATCGCGTCGTGTGCGACGTTATCAGACGCATCGACGTAGTGGACGTCGTTAGTGGCGACGACCCGCAGGTTGAATTCCGTGGCGAGCTTGAGGAGGTCAGCGATGATGCGCTTCTGCTCCTCGAGGCCATGGTCCATGAGCTCGATGATGAAGTTCTCGCGACCGAAGATCTCCACGAACCGTCCGCACGCTTGGCGCGCGGCTTCGTAGTCGCCCTTGAGTAGGTGCTGGGGGATGACGCCTTGGAGGCA
>CAIYAN010000119.1 GCA_903924185.1 uncultured Opitutia bacterium
GTGATGGCGTCGGCTAGTAACGTCACACCCATCTCCTGACGGAGCGCATCGACCGTCGTCTGGTAGACGCAGACCGGGCCCTCCAGTCCACAGATTAAAAGATTATTAATCCCCTGACTAGACAGGGCCGTCGCGAGTTCGTCGCCCGCCAACGCAGAAAAGGCAGTTTTGCTAACGACCACGGCACCCGGGCCAGCCGCCTGCAGGAGATCGGGGTGCGTGCCGCCGAGCTTGGCCGGGACTTGCTCGGTAAAGAACACGGGAATACCTAACAGCCGAGCCGCCCCGACCGCCAAGGCGCACCGACGCAGGAAGGCCTCGGCATCCGGCATAGCTTTGAGGAAGGTCGGCTGGACATCAACGACGAGCAGGGCCAGGTGCGGGATGGGGCTTTCGGACATGGCTCCACCTTGCCCGCGTCCTCCCCTAAGTCAGTCGCAAAGAGGTGCCCCGCCCTCCCGCCAGAGGGCTAGAATGTGAGGGGAATGGGATTGCCCCACCCTCCCGGCTAGCCTCATTTTGAAGGCATGGATTGGCAGGTTAAACCTATTGCTCGTACCTGTGCCGCCTCCGGCCAGGAACTTCACGTCGGCGACACCGTCGTGTGTGTCGTCTTCAAGCCGCTGGGCGGAAATATCGAGCGCGCCGATGTCCTCAAGGGACATGCCGCCAGCTTCACCCCCAATGGCCTCCTGCTGGGCCGCTGGACTCGGGAGGTCAAAGAGCGCAATGAAGAGGAACAGGCGCACCGCGCTCAGTTACTGGCTTCGCGTGAGGAGCTCTTCCTCTCGCTCTATGACGACGACGCGGACCCCAGTGGAGACAAGGGCGTGCTCAAGCACATCCTCGCCATGCTCCTCGAACGTAAACGCATCATCCGCGCCATGGGACCGGCCGACAAGGGCTTGATTCCCTATCAGCACGCTTCCTCCAAGCAGACCTTTCTCGTCCCAGCCTTGGACCTCCAACCCAGCCACCTCCTGCAAGTGGGCACGGCCTTGGAAATGCTCGTTGGCTAATTTTATGTCATTCCTCCGTCCCGCTAGCCTCCTGCTGGCCGTCCTCGCCCTCGTCGGTTGCAACACCGACAAGGTCACGCACATCGCCTCCATCTACGTCGAAGCCCCACCCTCGTCGACCCTGACGATGCGTAAGAACGTCCGGCTTCCCGTCAGCGGCATCACCATTCCGATCATGACGAAGGAGCTCACCCTCGCGGAAGAGCTCCTGAGCACGACCGTCATCGAAGCCGGCCCCAGCGACCTACGCCAAGTCTATCTGCTCGTCCACGTGAACACCACCGCGGCCCGGACTATCATGGATATCACGCGCGAGGCCCGCGGGAAAAACCTCGTCCTTATCGTCAACGAGACCGCCGTGGGGATCATGCATATCGACCAGCAAATCAATGACGGGAAACTCATGTTTGCCGTGGAGCAGAAAGGAATGAGTAGCCGCGAAGCCGCCCTTTTCCTGAGCGATAATCTGAACGCCTCGATGGTCATCATCCGCAAGGAACTCGAGCAAAAGTGAACCGCGGACTTAGCACGCTCGTCTGCCTGCTCCTCGCCGGTCCGCTCGCGGCCACCGAAATCGTCTGGCCCACTTCGATGGACCGGACGACTATCCGTTCCTACGAGGACTATGCCCAGCCCACCGTTTCTGGCAAACCGGAGTCCGCGCTGTTCGGTATGGTCCGCGACGAGCAGCGCCGCTTCCACGAAGGGGTCGACATCCGCCCAATCACCCGTGGCCCGAACGGTGAGCCGCTCGACCGGGTATTCACGGCCATGAAAGGGAGTGTCGCCTACCTCAATCATCAGCTGAACGGGCCGTACGGCAAATACGTCATCCTCTACCACCCAGAGGCTGAACTTCCTGTCTACACACTCTACGCCCATCTAGCATCCATCGAAAAGAACCTCAAGGTGGGCGACCAGTTACCCAAGGGGGCGGTCATCGCGACGATGGGCCATACATCCATCAACGCGACCGCCATCCCCAAGGAGCGCGCGCACCTCCATTTCGAAATCGGCTTGGTGCTCTCGGCCAACTTTGGCAATTGGTATAACCAGCAGCCCGACCTGCGCACCACGCCGAATCAACACGGCATCTGGAACGGGCAAAACCTCGCCGGGTTCGACCCCGTGCCGGTCTTGGCGCGTTCATCCGTCAACCTGCTCGATAGCGTCCGGCAATTACCGACCGCGCTCGCCGTGACGATGCGGACCAAGCGTCCGCCAGACTTCATCCAACGCTACCCTGGACTGATGGCGCCTGGCAGCGACCCGGCAAAGGCGGCGGGTTGGTACGTCGAATTCACCTGGCATGGCCTACCGAAACGCTGGACGGCCCTCCCTCCGGAGAGCCAGCAATTACCCAAAGGTATCTGGAGCTACGTCGCCCTAGACCAGAAATTCCGCCCGCAATTGGTCCAGCGCAAGATGATCACTGCCGACGCTAAGATGCCCGCTGAA
>CAIYAN010000120.1 GCA_903924185.1 uncultured Opitutia bacterium
GGACAGCACGGACCATAACCTCCCGCTCCTCGTCTGGACGGGTATCCGCGAACTCCCGCTCCCGGCCTTGGTCGATGTCGCACACGTCTGCCGCGTCCCGCAGGTCAGCAAACTTATCGCACGTCGACTCGCCGAAGCCTCGGATAAGCAGCCGGAACCCTTGAATGAACTCTTGGCGGGCGCGGCGGACATGCCGGATGGCCATGGACCGCTCGTGGCTGGCTTGGTGGATGGACTCAAAGGCTGGCGCAAGGCGAAGAAGCCCGTCGCGTGGGATAAATTCGTCGCGTCGATTCCTGCGTCCGACGTCACCGCCCTTGATGCGGTCCGCCAGCTCAACGTATTGTTCGGTGACGGCTTGGCCCTGGAGGCCGTGCGCAAGATTGCCTTGGATGATAAAGCCCTCACCGAGCAGCGCCGGGTCGCCTTGCTGGCGCTCATCGAAGCCAACGACGGGAACCTCCGGGCCGATTGCGAGAAACTCCTTTCCGTGCGTGGGGTCGCCATGGAGGCTATCCAAGGCCTCACGAAGTTTGATGACCCCGCTGTCGCGAAAAAGATCCTCTCGCGCTACCCGCAGCTCTATCCGCACGAACGCCCGCAGGCCATCATGGCGCTCGTTTCTCGTCCCAAGTTCGCACAGGAACTCCTTGGTGCGATGGCGGAAGGCAAAGTAGCGAAGTCAGACCTTGGGTCGGCCGCCGCGCGGCAGATACGTGGCTTCAAAGACGCCAAGTTAACGGCGCAGCTCGTGGCTGTGTGGGGCGAAGCGCGGGAGACTCCGGCGGACAAGTTGCAGCTCATTACTGAACTTAAGGCGCGGCACACGCCAGACTTTTTAGCGAAAGCGGATATAGCGCAGGGCAGGGCCCTCTATGCGGGCGTGTGTGGGCAGTGCCACAAGCTCTTTGGGGAAGGCGGCGTGATTGGACCGGACCTCACGGGCAGCGGACGACGCAACCTTGATTATTTGCTGCAAAACATTGTGGACCCGAACGCCGTCGTCGACGCCGCGTACTACCTCAATACCATCACCATGAAAGACGGACGCGTCCTCAGTGGCATCGTCGGTGCGCAGACCGAGCGCACGCTCACGCTGCGTTCGATTGGCCAAGAAACTACGCTCGACAAGACCGACATCGTGAAGCGCGAAACCCTGCCCATTTCACTAATGCCCGAGGCCCTCTTACAGGCCTTTTCTTCCGAGCAGCAACGCGACCTCTTAGCCTATCTCATGTCCGAAACTGGCACCAAGGCAGGGAAGTAGTCCTCACCCCTCATCGGTTTGCTTGGCAACGAGGCCGGCGTGGGGGCGGCCTACGGCGTGGGCGGGGCGGAAATCGGCGAGCCATGCTGGGCCGGGACCTTGGCCACGGTTGGAGGTGTCGAGGCGGTGGGTAGCGCCGGTAAAGAAATGGATGACCGTTTCGAGGCGCCCCCAGAAATCGACAGATTCCAAGATTGGGTTCACCAGGTTAGTGGTCGGGCAGTAGTTGGTGTTCTTCGGGTCGGTGTGGTGGAGTGCATGTTGCCGGGGCGTCTGCAGCACGTGGATGTCTTGGAAGAAGGCGACGATGGGGCCAACCTCTGCACGGGTCATATGCGACCATTTGTGAATCTGGTTCGCGTTGATGTTAATCAGGACAAACAGCCCCAGCTGCCAACTGAGGTAGCCGAGCCAAGCCGCCCCGCTGAGAATCACCACCCCAAGCAACAAGAGGTCCCAGGAGCTTTGCCACCAGTTATTCTTCGTGAAGAGCCGCGGGTAGTGGTGGTGAACAATGTTTGGCTTGATCATCAGCGGCCCGAAGAAGGGTGTTTTTTCGGTGCCGTAGGCGTCTTCTAGCCAATGGGCGAGGCCGGCCACAAAATCGGCCAGCATGATGACGCCCAGCACTTGGAGAATGATCTGGAGGATGGCCATACGTTTCGGTCGTCATCCATTATACCCACCCCAAGCCCGCTGCGTTAATTGATATAATCGATAGGGCCTATCAGCAAAGGGGATAATGGTCGTTGCGCTGTTCCCTCCGCCGCTAAATATGCCCCCACCCCGATGAATGTCCATCACCTTGAATTATTCTATTACGTCGCCAAGCATGGGGGAATTAGCGCGGCCGTTCGGCATATCCCGTATGGCATTCAGCAACCAGCCGTCAGCGGGCAGATGGCGGCTTTGGAGTCTAATCTAGGGGTTCGCCTTTTCGAGCGCTCGCCCTTTCGCCTGACTGCCCCGGGCCGCAAACTGTATGCTCAGATTGAAACCTTCTTCGCGGGTTTGGATGGGCTCGAAGGGCAACTCCGCGACACCGATCGGCCTGAGTTGAGATTGGCCGCTTCGGAACTCGTGCTGCGTCTCCATATCTCGACTGTCACCCAGCGTCTACGGGCGCGCTACCCGAAGTTACTGCTTAGTTTAACCCCGGGTTATCAAGCGCAGTTTGAGACCTGGTTGCGCGATGGCCTGATCGATCTTGCCATCGTGCCCATTGAGGCGCGGCCGAAGGGCCGCCAGAGTCTCCTCCGGCTCGCCCGGGTTCCCCTTGTCTTACTGGTACCCAAATCGTCGCCGCTCCGGAGTGCCGCCGACCTTTGGAAACAAAAGAAGATTCGGGAGCCGCTGGTGAGTATGCCGGCGGCCAGTAGCGTCACGCGCAGTTTCCTGCGCGAACTCCGTAAACTCGGCGTTACGTGGGCGCAGTCCGTTGAAGTCACCTCCATGGAGATGGTCACGAGCTATGTCGCCAACGGGGAAGGGTTGGGGTTGAACCTCGCGATCCCGGAGGCGATTGCGCACCCCGAAGTCCGCGTCCTACCGCTCCCGGGTTTTACCCCGATGGAAATCGGCCTCCGCTGGAACGGCGACCCGTCGCCTTTGCTTCGCGATACCATCGCTGGCTTTCAACAGTATACCCGGGAGACGTGGCCCGACTGGGTGATCGAGGACGCCCTCCCAGCCCAGAAAAAGCGGAAGTAGGGTGAGGGGTTCCCTTCATTGGCTTTGCGGCGCGTTTCTGTTAGGTAGGGCGTCTATGAAGAGACCTAGGAATAAGTCACGGTTGCGCTCAGTTCGCGCCTTTACGCGGCCATCAACTGCAGGTCTCAAAAGTGAGCTAATGGTATTCCGCTCGCTCATGTTTAGATATAGTAAGGCCTTAGCCTGTTTAGCCCGCTAACCCTTCGTAGCATCCTGACGAGCGAGGGTTAAGCCCAAGAAGCGCCGTAAGTAGCTCGGTTTCGCAGGTTTTCAGGCTAAGAGCCCTTATCTTTCGTTTTGACGCAGGGGCGGGGAGTCCCATCGTCAGACGACTCAGGACAGTCCGATGGTGTAATGGTAGCACAGGAGATTCTGATTCTCCTTGTCTAGGTTCAAATCCTAGTCGGACTATTTCTGAAACCCGAAGCCCTCCGCGTGGAGGGCTTTTCCGTGCCTATTTCGTGGCCTAGAGCCGCCGAGCGAATCAGCGGTCGTTCCAGAGGATGAGCAAGTTCTTGGTCTGGCGACCGGCGACGATGAGGTCGGGCTTGCCGTCGCCGTTGAGGTCGGCGGCCTTGAAATCTTCGACCGCGATCTCCTTGGTCGTCAGCGTGCTTGTGCGCCAGGTCTTGCCGGCGGCGTCGAGCGGGGTCAGCAGGCGGATGCCCGGGTCAGTGCCGCGCCAGCCGACGACGTATTGGTCGGAGCCTGTCCCGAGGAAGTCAGCGACGGCGACCGCGTGGCCTTCCTTGAAACCATCGAGCAACGGTTGGCGGACCCACTTGCCGTCGGCGTCTTGCGTGTAAACGGCGGAAGTCGTGCCATGGAAGGGCTCGACCGTCGCAAGGAAGCGTTGGCCGTTGGCAAGTTTGCCGTCGCGCAGTTCGCCCGTTGGGACGGTCGTGAGCGCCGTGTTGGTCCAAGCGCCGGCCTTGAAGGAGTTGAGCCAGATGCCTTCCTTGGAGCCGGAAAGGATTTCCTGGGCAGGGCTAGCGCTCCAGCGCGTCGGTTGGAGGTTATGCGTCACGTGGCCGACTTCGTTGACCACGGTGAGTTTCCAGGGCTGCTTGGGGTCGGCAGGCTTTTCATAGGCAATCATCTTGGCCCCGACTCCGGCGTTATTCTTGTTGGCGCGGCCGTGGAGCGGTTGGACGACGAGGTCCCAGCGCTTAGCGTCAATCTGCACCCATTGCATCCGGTGGACCGTCGGCTCATGCGGTAAGGCGATAGCTTCCCATTTCTGCGTCGGGTCGGCGGGAGGCTTTAAGTAGAAAACCGCCCCGCTATTGACCGTATCGGAAGGATTCCAGCCGGCGCCGACGGCAATCTCACATTTACCTTCGACGACTTGGGCTGCGATGCAGACGTGGTCGAGCTTCGTTAGGTTCTCGGCGATGATATGCTTCTTCCAGGTCGGGTTCTGGTACCACTGCACCGTGTGTTGGTCGGCCAAGATGATATCAGGCTTCCCGTCGCCATCGACGTCGGCAATCGCGAGCCCGTAGCCGATGGAGACCTTATCAATCTCTTGCAGTCGAAACTTGGGTTCCGCCGGGGCGGCGAGGACGAGTAGGGGGCAGAGCGATAGCAGCGGGGTCAGCTTCATGGATAAGGACTAAGCCGTCCGACCCCACCTGTCCACCGCGGTTCCCTCCGCGGTGCCATACCTGAATAATGGGGTCAGGCACCAACATTGGGGTCTGACCCCATTGTCAGGGTGTGGCACCTATATGGGTTTGAGGTGGCTCCGTGCTCGGCTAGAAAAGCCGGATGTTACCCCGCCGGTCTTTCCTGAAGCTTGGAGCCACCGCCTCGCTGGCAGCCGTGTCCGGCGTCTCCGCGCGTTTGGCCGCGGCCGATAAGCCAGCGTCGCCCGCCTTCACGCCGGTTGCCTTTGCCGTCATTGGTGACACGCATTACTTCGCCGACAAGGACGACCCCGCGTCGCTTAACCCCGCTTCCCGTGCAACGACGTCCGCCCTCATCGAGCAGCTAAACCGTCTCCCTGGCTCCGAGTTCCCCGCCTCGGTTGGCGGCGGCAAGGTCTTGCCCTTGAGTCAGGTCATCCACGTCGGTGATATCATCGACAGCGGCGACAAGAACGGAGCCGTCATCTCCAAGATGCAGGCCACCGAGTGGAAGGAATGGCAGGCCGACTACGGTTTAGATGGTAAGGACGGCCGGCTCAAATTTCCCGCGTATGAAATCCACGGCAACCACGACGGCCCGCACGGCAAGGGCCTCGTGCTCGACGGCATCATCGCCCGTAATAAACAGCGCAAGGACCTTAAGGCCATCTCGACGAACGGCCTCCACTATGCGTGGGTCGTGAACGGCGTGCACTTTATCAACCTCGGCATCACCGTCGGGCAGGTGAAGTCCGTTACC
>CAIYAN010000121.1 GCA_903924185.1 uncultured Opitutia bacterium
CGGAATTGACGCCCTTGGTAGCGGTAGGTGAGGGCTTCGTGGTTAATCCCAAAGAGGTGCATGAGCGTGGCCTGCATGTCGTGGACGTGCATGGAGTCCTTGGTGATGTTCCAGCCAAATTCGTCGGTCTCGCCGTAGACGTGGCCTTTCTTGATGCCCCCACCGGCGAGCCACCAACTGTAGGCTTTGCCGAAGTGGTCGCGGCCCTTGAAGCCTTGGCCTTGTTGGTTCTGGCCAAATGGCGTGCGACCGAATTCGCCGCCCCAGACGACGAGCGTGTCGTCGAGCATACCGCGTTGCTTGAGGTCCTTGACGAGTGCTGCGCTGGGTTGATCGGTATCTTGGCACTGCGCGGCTAGTTGACCAGTGGTGAGGTTGTTGTGCTGATCCCAGCCCGCATGCATGAGCTGCGTGAAGCGCACGCCACGCTCAGCGAGGCGGCGGGCGATGAGGCAGTTATTCGCAAAAGTGCCTGGGATGAGGACGTCGGGGCCATACATCTCGAGGACGGCCTTGGGTTCGTTGCGGAAATCCAGCAGGTCAGGCACGGAGGCCTGCATGCGAAACGCCATCTCGTATTGCGAGATACGGGTGTCGATCTCGGGATCGCCGATGGCGCCGAGGTGCTCGCGGTTGAAGGCTTGGACGTCGTCGAGCATCGCGCGGCGCGCGTCGCGGCTGACGCCCGCGGGGTTGCCGACATAGGGCACGGGATCGCCGGCACCGCGGAAACGCACGCCTTGGTGCTTGCCCGGGAGGAAGCCATTACTCCAGTAATGCTCGAAGAAGAGCTGGCCGCAGGTCTTGGTCTTATCCGACGAGGTCATCACGACGAAGTCTGGGAGGTCCTCGTTCATCGTGCCGAGGCCGTAGGCGAGCCATGCACCCATCGCCGGGCGGCCCGGAATTTGCGAGCCCGTCATGAAGAACGTGACGCCCGGGGCGTGATTCACGGCCTCGGTGTTCATCGAGCGGACGACGCAGAGTTCGTCGGCGATGGAGCCGATGTGCGGTAACATCGTGCTCATTTCGATCTCACTGGAGCCGTATTTTTTGAAGGGTTTAATCGCCGGCACGCACGGCCACTTGGAGTAGCCGCTCGACATCGTTGAGAGGCGGGTGTCGCCGCGGACGCTCGCCGGGATATCCTTCCCTGCGAAATCCACCATCTTGGGTTTGTGGTCGTAGAGGTCGATGTGCGACGGGCCGCCGCCTTGCCAGAGGCAAATCATGCGCTTGGCCTTGGGGGCGAAGTGCGGGAGGGCCGGGAGGCCGCCCTTGGCGGTAGGGCTGGCGGCTGCAAGGAGGTCGCGCGAGAGGAGCGAGGAGAGGGCGACTGCGCCAATGCCTTGGACGGAAGCGTTGAGGAAACTGCGGCGCGTGAGTCGCGTGCGCCATTCGGTCGGGGAGAGATGATCGTGGTCCATGGGTCAGTCGCGGGTCTGCGCGGCGTCGAGGTTAAGGAGGGCGAGGCAAGCAGCGGTCAAGGCCGCTTGCTCGGTATTCTTGAGCGCGGCGTCGCGCTTACTTTCTCCAATGGCCAGCAAGGCGTCGGCGGACTTTGGGTCGTTCGCGTAGACGGTGCGTTGGCGGGCGAGCAAGTTGCGCAGGAGGGCCTGTTCACGCTCGGTGGGCGGGCGGCTCAGAATCAGTGCGTAGGCACGGGCGAGGCGGGCATCGTCGGTGGACTTTTCCTTACTCACGCGTTCGGCCAACACGCGGGCGGCCTCGACCCAGGTCGGGTCGTTCAGCATCGTGAGCGCATGCAGTGGCGAGGTCGTCTGCGTCGTCCGCACGCGGCAAGTCTGGCGCGCAGAGACGTCAAACATATTTACCGGTGCGATGGTACGTCTCCAGAAAGTGTAGACGCTCCGGCGATAAAGGTCTGCGCCCTTGGAGGTCGGGTAGGTGAAGTCACGTTCCTTGGTGATCGCGAGGCTTTCCCACGGGGCGGGTGGGAGGTAAGGGTAGACGGGCGTGCCGCCGACTTTTTCGTTCAGCAGGCCACTGCTCGCGAGGGCGACGTCGCGCAGGACCAAGGACGGCAGGCGGAAGCGCGGGGCGTGGGCGAGCAGTTTGTTTTCGGGGTCCTTGGCAAGGTGCTCGGGCTTGACGTGGCTGGACTGACGGTAGGTACGGCTCGTGACGATGAGCTTCTGCAGGGCCTTGGTCTTCCAGCCGCTTTCCTGGTATTCGACGGAGAGCCAATCGAGGAGCGCACGGTGAGTAGGGGCGTCGCTTTGCACGCCGAGGTCTTCGGAAGTGCGTACGATGCCTTGGCCAAAGAAGTGCTGCCATTGGCGGTTCACCTGCACGCGGGCGGTCAGCGGGTGGTTAGGCGTAAAGAGCCACTGCGCTAGTCCGAGGCGGTTGGCGGGAGCCTTCGCGGGTAGTTTCGGCAGGAAGGCTGGCGTGTTGAACGTGACCTTCTCCTTCTTCGAGAGGTAGGCACCACGGTCGAGAATGTTGGTTTCGCGGGCCGTCGCGTCGCTCATGATCATCACGCGGGCGTAATCCTCGGACGACTTGAACTTGGTGGCGGCGGTCTTGGCGTCGTCGATGGCTTTGAAGGCGGGTGATTTCTTCCGGTCGTCGGGGAAGACGTTCTTGTTATAGTGGGCCACGAGCGTCTTCTGTTGGGCGGCCGTGAGCTTAGCGCCTGGAGCGAGCAGGGCCTTCAGCTTGTCGTCGAGCATGCCTTTCTTCTCTAAGGGCAAGGCTAGCCATGTTTCGTAGGCTTTGGCCTGGAGGGCCGCACTTTCCTTATTCTTGGTTTCGTAGTCGGCCTCGAGCTTGGCGAGTTGGATCACCTGTTCCGGCGTGGGGACTTCGAGGAGCGGCTGATCGAGGCGGAAGCGTGAGGGCCCGCCACCGGGGACGCCCCGTTCGGGTGCGTGGTTGAAGGCGTCGAGTAGGCTGTAATAATCTTTCTGCGTCAGTGGGTCATACTTGTGGTCGTGGCACTGCGCACAGGCTAAGGTCAGGCCAAGCCAAGTCGTCGACACTGTATCGACGCGGTCAAATAAGCTCACGTAGCGTTGTTCCTCCGCAATATTACCGCCTTCGCCGTTCAGGATGTGGTTGCGGTTGAAGGCGGTCGCGAGTTTCTGCTCGGAGGTCGCATTGGGCAGGAGGTCGCCCGCTAAGAGTTCGGTGCTGAGCTGGTCGAAGGGTTTGTCGGCGTTCAGCTGTCGCACCATCCAGTCGCGCCAGACCCATTGGTAGGTGTCGCCATCCTGCTGGAAGCCGTTGCTGTCGGCGTAGCGGGAAGCGTCGAGCCAGGGTAGCGCCATCCGTTCGCCGTAGTGGACAGACGCTTGTAGGCGATCGACCTGTTTCTCGTAGGCGTCGGGGCTACGGTCGGCGACGAACGCCGCGGTCTCTTCCGGCGTTGGCGGCAGGCCAGTCAGGTCGAGAGCTAAGCGGCGGAGGAGGACCTCGCGGGGGGCTTCGGGTGAGAGCGTGAGGCCGGCCTGCTTGAGTCGCTCGGTGACAAAGGCGTCGATGGGGTGACGTTCGCCCACGGCGGGGAGGGTCGCACGTCGTGGGGCTACGAAAGCCCAATGTTCCTCATAGGGTGCGCCCTCGGCGATCCAGCGCTTGAGGGTTTCCTTTTGCGCAGCCGTGACTGTGCGGTGCGCCTCGGGTGGCGGCATGACTTCGTCTTCGTCCTTGGAGAAGAGACGCTTCACCAGCTCACTGCCGGTGGCGTCCCCAGGAATGAAGGCCTTCTTCTTTAACGCTTCTTCCCGGATGTCTAAGCGCAGTTTAGCCTCGCGCTTATTGGCATCGGGTCCGTGGCAGTAGAAGCAGTTCTCGGACAAGATTGGACGAATGTCGCGATTGTACTCAAGGGGTGCGGTCTCGGCGGCGGCCACGGCAACGGTCCCTAAAATCCCGAGGGAGAGGGCGAGGCGACGAAGTAGGGTAGGGCGGACGAACATGACTGCTGGGGGCGGCAACCGACGGGGTGTCGGCGGGGGTAGGGATATGCAGTTTCCTAGACCATAGATGACAAGGATTTGTTTCCAGTTTCTGCCTAGTTTCCGTCGCCTTTGGGGTTGCTGAAGAGGCGGGGCCTGTTGTCATTCGTTTAGGTGCGCATCCTCGATCGATACATCCTCCGCGAATGGGCCAAGGTCTTCGCCCTGTGCATGGCCAGCTTTTGCGGGCTCTTGCTCGTTTCCGAGGGGTATAATTGGATTCCAGACTTCCTCGGTTGGGGGTCCACGACCTGGACCATCGTCACTTACCTCGCCTGTAGCCTGGTCGCCAAGGTTTCGGTCCTCATTCCCGTTTCTTTACTGGTTTCGACAGTTTTTGTGCTGAGCGCCATGAACCGCAATCAGGAGCTGGCCGCCGCCCGTGCCGCGGGCATTGGAATGTGGCGTCTCACGGCTCCGCTTTGGTGGGTGGGCGTGGTCTTAGCCGCGGCGACGGCTTTACTGAACGCGGTCTGGGTGCCCGATGCCTTGGA
The DNA here is from genome assembly GCA_903924185.1 of uncultured Opitutia bacterium. Taxonomy (GTDB): domain Bacteria; phylum Verrucomicrobiota; class Verrucomicrobiia; order Opitutales; family UBA953; genus UBA953. The sequence goes on from CAIYAN010000121.1 coordinate 4,478, forward strand.
GACCCAGCGTAACCTGGTGGAACGTGAACGTTTTAATTATATTAAGGCCAAGGGCGATGTCGTGGTCCCGATTAGTCAGGGCGAATTCGTCTCCTTCCAGAATCCGAAGTCCGGGCGTTTCTGGCTAATCTCACGTCTCGGAATCAACTCCGGCCAAGCCTACGAGGTTTTCGTTTATACTTTTGATGACCGTAACCGCCTGCTGCGCTGCATCGCCGCTCGCACCGCCGAATTCAAGAAAGTCGACGGGGTCTGGAAGTGGACCTTTCGCGATGGCCGCGACCAACGTTATGACCCAGTCGCGGGCATGGTCGCCCAGCCGCATTTCGATAAGCTGTCGCCGGTAGGCTATGACGACGATCCGGAGGTGATGCTGTTCGCACGCCGGGACCCGAGTGACCTTTCCCTGCGGGAGGTGGCGCGTTATGTTGATCAAGCGGGGGGGGCGACTTCTGGACGTGGGGCCGCCTATGCCATGCGCTACCATTCAATTCTGTCTAGCCCCGCCATCTGCTTCGTGGTCATCGCCGTGGCCATCCCGTTCGCCGTGGTCGGTGGTCGGGTTAACCCCATGGTCGGCGTCGCCAAGACGTTCGGTCTATTCTTAGGTTTCTTTTTCCTGAGTTCGATTTGTTCCGCCTTCGGTGTCAGCGGTGCCTTGCATCCTGTGGTGGCCGCGTGGCTGCCGACGGTGCTGACGGCCGTCTGGGCGATTCCCAAGTTACGCTCGGTCAACTGACATGCTTCGCGCTATTCGTATCCGTCCGGGTCCTCCGGCACGTTCTCTTCGTGGTCACCCATGGGCCTTCCTCGGTGAGGTCGATGTCTCGGGGCCGCCGCCCGTCGATGGCGATTGCGTCGAGCTGACCGACCCGAAGGGCCGTTGCCTCGGTGCCGGCCTTTGGAATGGCAAGTCGCAGATCGCCTGGCGTCGCTATTCGCGCCGCCCGATCTCACTCGATGGTGCATTGCTCGAGGAGCTCGTGACGGCTGCCGTGCAGCGCCGCGGTGGTAAGCAAGTCTGCCGCTTAGTCTGGTCCGAGGCCGATAGTTTGCCCGGCCTTGTCGTCGATCGCTATAACGACCTGCTGACTGTGCAGGCCCTGACCTGTGGCATTGACCGTCGTTTACCGCAGATTCTCGATATTCTGCAGCGCTTACTGAAGCCGCGCGAAATCGTCCTCCGTAATGATGCGGCAACGCGTAAGTTGGAAGGCCTCGATCAGCACATCCGCACGGCTTCTGGACAACCGTTGGAGCCCTGCTGGATGGAAGTCGGTGGCGTCCAGGCTTCGGTCGACCTCATGGGCGGCCAGAAGACCGGGATGTATCTTGACCAGCTCGATCAGCACGCCCGCGTGGCACAATTGGCCAAGGGACGTCGCGTCCTCGATGCATTCTGTAATCAAGGCGGCTTCGGCCTAGCTTGCGCTAAAGCGGGGGCCACTTCGGTCCTCGGGCTGGACTCTTCGGAGGATGCGATCGTCGCCGCCCGCGCTGCTGCGACGCGTAACGGGCTGAATGCCCAGTTCGAAGTCGCCAATGTTTTCGATTGGTTCACCGAACACCGCGAGGCGACCTACGACCTCATCATCCTCGATCCGCCGCCGTTCGCCCGCAGCAAGGACTCCGTCCCAGGTGCTGTCCGTGGTTACAAGGAGCTTAACCTGCGCGCCCTGCGTCTGCTTTCGCCCGGTGGCATCTTGGCGACGTATTCCTGCTCGCACCGCGTGACGGAGGAGATGTACCTCGAGCTCATCGAAGACGCGGCGTCCGACGCCCGTCGCGAGGCCGTGGTGCTCGAACGCACGTCGCAGCCCGCCGATCACCCGGTGCTGTTGAACTTCCCCGAGAGCCGCTACCTCAAGGGCTTCATCATCGAGATTCGGGCTTAACTCCCACGTCCGCACCACTTTACTTTCGACCATGATCGTCTCCCTCCGCGGTAAACTCATCGAAGCCGGCGTTCTGCGTGTCGTCATCGAGTCTGCGGGTGTCGGTTACGAAGTGAATGTGCCCGTCACGACCGCTGAGCGCCTGCCCAAGCTGGGGGCCGAGGTCTTCCTGCTCATTCACCACGTCTTCCGCGAAGATGGCCAAGCCCTCTACGGCTTCGCCATCGCCGAGGAGCGCGAGTTCTTTAAGCTCCTCGTCGAGAAGGTTTCAGGCGTCGGCCCGAAGATGGCCTTGAACATCTTGAGCCGCCTGTCGTTGCCGATTCTGCGCGATGCCATCATCCGCGGGGATGTCGCCTTACTATCGCAATGCCCAGGTATCGGCAAGAAGACCGCCGAGCGTCTCGTCATGGAGCTCAAGGATAAGGTCGGCCTCGAAGCCCCGGGTGCCGTGACGATGGCGGCCGTGGCTTCAGCCGTAGCCGCGCCGACCCCGGCATCCGATGCCGTCTCCGCGCTGGTGGCCTTGGGCTTCAAGCCCGTCGACGCCGACAAGGGAGTCCGGACGGCCATCGCCAAACTCGGTCCTGGCGCCACGGCCGATCAATTGGTCCGCGCCGCCTTGGGTCGCTAAGGGTAGGGACAGCACCACGTGCTGTCCTCGTTCTAACTTGTGGTAGGGTTGGCACTGCGTGCCAACCTAGCCGCTCTCTAGGGTTGGGACGCGGTCGCGCCCCTACCCGATGTAACCGATGCATAATACAAAGGGAGACCGGGAGCCGGAATGTTAGCTTGGGACATGAATCCCCAGCCAATCATCGGGTCTCCGGTTTCCCTTTGTGATCCTCTGTGTCTTTCCCGCTACCCTCCACCTGAGGCTGCCACCCGCCACCCGATATGGATGCGCTAGGGCAGCACGCGGTGCTGCCCCTACCTAGTCGCTTGCGATTTTCCTAACCGCCAACCGCTACCCGCTTCTACCTAACGCTTACTTCAGTCCCAGAACGTCTTCCATCCCGTAGAGGCCGGCGGGCTGGGACTTCAGCCAGCGGGCGGCGCGGACGGCACCACGCGCGAAGATCTCGCGGTTGGAGGCCTTGTGCGTGAGTTCGAGGCGTTCGCCTTCCGCAGCGAAGAGGACGGTGTGGTCACCGACGACGTCGCCGCCGCGGATGGCGTGCACGCCAATCTCATTGAGCGGGCGTTCGCCGACCAAGCCTTCCCGGCCGTGCTTAAGGGCTTCCTTGGCGAGCTGGCGTTCTTCGAGCAAAATCTTGAGGAGCGTTTCGGCC
>CAIYAN010000122.1 GCA_903924185.1 uncultured Opitutia bacterium
GGAGATCTGGCATGAAGTCAGCCGCCGCTTCCTCTGACCTCGAGTCGCTGCCGGCGCTCAAGGTCCTGCTGCGTGCCCGGGCCGAGGGCCGGATGCCGCATGCCGTGCTCCTCACGGGTCCTAATCCAGAACTACTGCAGAAGGTTGCGGACCGGCTGGCTGCGATTCACCTCGAGGTGGCCGACCCGATTGCCCACGCCGATTGCCGCGTCCTGCGTCCGTCCAAGAAATCCCGCCGCATCAACATCGATAACACCTTGGAGGTCGTCACTGACTTACGGCTGACCTCGGTCTCCGCCCATCGTGTCGTCATCGTCCACGAGCCCGACCGCTTCGAGTCGGTCGCCGCGAACGCTTTCCTGAAGACGCTTGAAGAGCCGCCGGCCGGGACGTTGATCATCCTGCAGACGACCAACTACTACCGTGTCTTGCCCACGATCCTGAGCCGTTGCCTCCGCTTCCATGTGGGCGGGGCAACGCCCGAATTGACCGATGCCGCTTGGGCCGATTGGTTGCGCGAGTTCGATAAGCTGATGGGCCGCTTGGCTGGCGCTGGTACGTCCACCGGCCGTTCGACCGAGGTCGTGATTCCGCTCTATGCCTTGTGCGCCCGTTTTGAGGTCCTGCTGGAGCTCTTCGTCGAAGAAGCCTTGAAGGTCGCACCGCCGCCGCCGCCGACGGACCAAGACGAGGATGATGCGGAAATCGCCTACGAGGAGTCGATCCGCCGAGGCATCCGCACTCGCATGTTGGCGGCCCTGGAAGAACGTCTTCGCCTCGTCGGCCGCGCCCACCCCTCGTGTGGCCTTCAAGTAGCCGCAGCGGTCGATCTCCTGGAGCAGGCCCGCATCCGGCTCGAACTCAACTACCACCTCATCTCTGCGCTCGAAGGTTTCTTCCTGCGCACCCTGCGCGCCTTCGCCGCTCGTCCTATCGCCCCAACTTCCTGACATGCGTTTCCTTGCCCCGTTATTCTGTGTAGCTGCCTTACTGGCCGGTCCTGATGAAGCCCAGCGCCGTCGACCCGAAGTCGAGCGGGCCATCGCCAAGATGACGCCCACCATCGTCCGAATTGAAGTGATTTCCGAGGACGGCGCTGACGGCCGCATGCTCCGCCAACATTCCGTCGGCTCTGGGGCCATCATCGACGCCGAGGGCCACGTGGTGACTAATTATCACGTCGCTGGCCGTGGCGCCACGTTCCTCTGCCGTTTGGCCGATCGCGAAGAACTGCCGGCCACACTGGTCGGTGCTGACGCCATGACTGACGTCGCTGTCATCAAACTGGATCTCAGCCGTCGCCGTTCCAAGACCCCGTTGCCCATCGCGGAGTTTGCGGACTCTGACCGTGTCCGCGTCGGTGACACGGTCCTTTCGATGGGTTGCCCCGCTGGCCTCACGCAATCCGTCACCCTCGGTATTATCGCCAACGACGCCATGGTCATGACGCGTTTCGTGGGGGGCATGAACCTCGATGGTGAATCCGTCGGGGAGCTTGTGCGCTGGTTCGGTCACGATGCGGTTATCTTCGGCGGTAATTCGGGCGGACCCCTCGTCGACACCGATGGACGGATCGCCGGTATTAACGAAATTGGCGTCGGTAGCCTCGGTGGGGCGATTCCGGCAAACACCGCTAAAGCCGTGGCCGCCGAACTGATTAAGCAGGGCCGCATTACCCGTGGTTGGACTGGGGTCGAAGTCCAGCCCCTCTTGCGCTCGCTCTCGGTCAAGGACGTCCGGGGAGTGCTCGTGCGTGGTGCCTTGGAAGGCTCACCCGCCGCCGCCGCCGGCTTCCGTCAGGGCGACATCATTACTTCCGTAGCCGGCCAGGAAGTCTCCGCTGACTGCGATGAGAACATGCCAGCTTACCACCGTTTGGTCTCAGCACTCCTTCCGGGCGTGGCCGTACCCTTTGTGGTCCGCCGCGGCGATCAAGGGCTCACGCTGACCGTGACACCGCTGGCGCGCGAAGCGAACGAAGCCCGTGAACTCGAACTGACTGCTTGGGGGCTCACCGTGCGCAACCTGACGCGCATGAGTGCGCTCTATGCCAAGCGACCCGACACGCAGGGCGTCATGGTCGATTCTTTGCGTCCAGGTGGCCCTTCGGCTGAAGCCAAGCCCGCGCTGATGGATGGAGATATTATTTTGACCGTGGCCGGTCGGCCCGTCGCTAACGCCGCGGCTTTACGGCAGGTCTCCCGTGAACTGCTCCAGGATAAGACTGAGCCCGAGCCGGTGCTAGTGGGTTTTGCGCGCGGCAGCTCGCAGATGCTCTCCGTGGTACGCGTCGGCCCCGAAGTTGACCCGGCCATCGCGCCGCGCGCCCCCAAGCCGTGGGCCGGCGTCTCCACGCAGGTCCTCACTGCGGAAATTGCCAAGGCCCTTAACCTCAAGGGCAAGGCCGGCGTTCGCATCACCCAGGTCTTGCCGAATTCCAATGCCGAGAAGGCTGGCCTCAAGGTCGGGGATCTCTTGGTGAAACTCGACGGCAAGGTTATCCCAGCACGTCGGCCGGAGGATTCCGAAGTCTTCGCCGCGTTACTCCGCGAATACCCGGTCGGCACAGATGTCGCCCTCGATGTACTCCGCGACGGTCAGGCACTGGCCGTCACGCTGCACCTGGCGGAATTACCGGCGCCACCATCCGAACTCCCCACCGTCAAGGACGCTCGCTTCGGCTTCTCCGCCCGCCAACTCGGCTACGATGACAAAGTGCAACGAAAGGTCTCGACCGAGACGCAGGGTGTGATTGTCACCAAGGTTGAACGTTCGGGCTGGGCGGACCTCTCGGGTCTCCGCTCGGGCGATATCGTCTACACGATCAACGGGACCCCCGTCACCGATAACCTTACCCTGCGAGCGGCCTTAACCCAGCTCGCCGCCGCTAAGCCGCGCCACGTCGTCTTCCAGGTCCGCCGCTCCATCTCGGGGGCTTACCTTGAGTTTGAGCCCGATTGGTCGGCCTTCGAATCTACCAAATAAATACTATGCGTTCCCTCCCCCTCGCCTTGGCCGCCCTCCTCACTTTCGGCTCTTTCTCGCCGGCGCTCGCCGCTGATCCGGCTCCGAAGATCGAGCTGACCGCGCGTCGTCTCTTCAAGGCGCACGCCGACTCCGTCATCACCGTCCGCGCCACCGTGGCCTTGACCATGGCGGCTGGCGATAGTCCCACGCAGAGCCGTGACCAGACCGTGGAGGAGTTCGGTACCGTGGTGACCGCCGACGGTCTCGTCGTGGTGGCGGCCTCCTCAATCGATCCGGCCACGGCTGCCGATGGCCGCACCGTCAATATGCGCGGAAGCCAGGTGAAGCTCACCGTGACGAGCGAAGTGAAAGAAGCCCGTTTCATCATGCCAGACGGTTCGGAAATTCCTGCGGTCGTTGTGTATAAGGACCGCGACCTCAACCTAGCTTATCTCCGCCCAGAGGTGGGGGCTGAAGAGGCCAAGGACGCCAAGTTCATTCCGATTGTGCTCTCCGAGACCCAGAAACTCGGGGTCTTGGACGAAGTCGTCGTCCTCTCGCGACTGGACAAGGCCATGGGCCGGACGGCTAGCGTCGAATGTGACTACGTCCGGGCCGTCCTCGAAAAGCCCCGTGCTTATTATTCTATCCATATTAGTACGACGGGCCTGCCCATCTTCGGTAATTCCGGCAATTTCGCGGGCTTGATCACAACTCGTTTTGGTAGCGCGGGTGACAATGGTGGCATCTCGATGTCCCCCGTTGTCCTGCCGGCCGCCGAAGTCGTCAAATCGATCGAGCAAGCCAAGGCCAAGCCGGCGCTTCCGCCCACGGCGAAGCCTGTGGAAGCCAAGAAATAAGTTTCGGTCGCTGTTCCCTAACTTTTCCGCCTTTGGGCGGTTTAAATTTCTAGATGCCTGCGGAGAAACCAGCCCTGCCTGAGGACGAGGAGGATAAGCGGCTCATGTCGCTGGTCGCGGCGGGCGATGACGCGGCCTTGCGGCAGTTGGTGGACCGTCATCACCCCCGTTTGGTGGGCTATCTGCGGGCCGAAGTCGGCTCCCAGACGACGGCGGAAGAGCTGGCCATGGAAGTCTTCGTGCGGCTGCATCGTGCGGCCAGCCGGTGGCGTCCGGAGGCCAAACTCAGCACATACCTGATCCATATCGCCCATAACCTCGTCTTGAACGAGTGGCGACGGAAGTCCCGTAAGCCGACCAGCACCTTAGAGTCCGCGCCCGAACCTGGGGATGCTAGCCACGAGTCCGCCCGTAAGGTGGTCGAACTCGAGGAATCCTTCCAGCGGGCGGTCTCCCAACTCCCCCCTGAACAGCGGACAGCCATCCTCCTGCTGGTCCAACAAGACCTGCCTTATGAGGATATCGCTTTGGCCATGGATGCCCCGGTTTCCTCAGTAAAAACGTGGATTCACCGCGCCCGCACCCGTTTACGCGAACTTCTAAAGGACTATTATGAAAAAATCTAACCCCTGCAACCTGCCGCCTTTGGCGGTGTTTCACTCCCTGAACTGACCCATGGAAAAGCCTTCCAACAGCAACTTCGACCGTGACCTCGCCGCCGCCTTGGCGCCTGGCCAGCGTGCGTTTGTCCCGGGGTTCACCGAGCGCGTCTTGGGTGCCGTCCATGCCGACCGTTTTCGTCGTAAAGTCATCCGCTGGAGTTCGGTCACCTCGACCCTCGCCGCTTGCTTGGTCGCGGCCTTGGTCTTGACGCGTCCGTCGTCCGACGACGCCTTGGTCCAGCAGACCATGGCGTTACTCGCCAGCGATGAGTCCGCCAAACTGAATGCAATCTTCGGCGTGGCCGACGATCTAGTCATCCTAACCCCGGTCGTCGATAAGCCCTCGTCGGTCGTCGATGCCCTCGCCTTAACCGAGTTCTAAGCAAATGCGTTTACGCCATCTGCTACCGGTCGTTTTGGGA
>CAIYAN010000123.1 GCA_903924185.1 uncultured Opitutia bacterium
ACCCCGTGCGCTTCCTGTCGCAGTCGCCGAATTTTAAGGACCCGCAGGCTCTGCGCTGAACGTGAAGCTCTCGTCCGGCCTCAGCCTCGCCTATTGTACCAACGTCCATCGCGGCGAAGGGTGGGTGGAGACCTTCGCGGGTTTGCGCGACCACGCTATGCGTGTGCGTGATCGCGTTGCGCCAGGCAAGACGTATGTCCTCGGGCTGCGCCTCGGCGACCGTGCTGCGGCGGAGCTCGCCGAGCCAGCGACGTTGACGGCCTTCCGGCATTGGCTGGATAAAGAAAATAGCGTCGTCGCGGGTATCAATGGCTTCCCGTTTGGCCCGTTTCACGGTCAGGCCGTAAAGGATAACGTCTTCGCGCCTGACTGGTGCGAGCCCGCGCGCCTCGAGTATACCAATCGACTCTTCGACCTCCTCGCCGCGTTTGGCCCACCCGACCAAGTCGGTACCGTGAGCACACTGCCAGGGTCGTTCAAGGGCTTCGGTCGCAACGCCGACGAACTCAAGGTCATGCGCCGCAATCTGCTCGCGTGCGGCGAACACCTCGACCGCCTGCGCGACCGCACCGGCGTCACGTTGCGCCTCGCGCTCGAGCCCGAGCCGATCGGCCACGCCGAGAATACGCCGGAAGCCATCCGTCTTTTCGAACAGCTCCGCGCTGAAGAACCATCGAAGGGGCTCGTCGACCGCACGCTTGGTATCGCGTACGACACCTGCCACTTCGCGCTCCAGTATGAACAGGCCCATGAAGCCATCGCGCGCCTCGATGCGGGTGGTGCGCCCGTGCTGAAGTTTCACCTCAGCTCCGCGCTGCGGCTCAAGCCCACCGAAGTCGCCCTCGCGCGGCTCGCCAAGATGCACGAGCCCGTGTACCTCCACCAGACCATGGGGCGGGCCAAGGACGGCTCCATCGTGCGCTTCAAGGACATCCCGTTGGCCATGGCCGCCATTGACCAGCTCCGCACGCTCGAAGAACTCCGCGTGCATTTCCACGTGCCCGTGAACGCGGATCACCTCTCCGACGAACTCTCGACCACGAACGACCACTTGCGTGACGCCATCGCCGTCATCGGCAAGAACCCCGGACGTTGCCGCGAACTCGAGATCGAAACGTACACGTGGGAAGTCCTCCCGCCCGAGGTCCGCACCGCGGACGTCGCGGACATGATCGCCGCCGAATATCGCTGGACCCTCGCCGAGCTCGCGAAGGCGGGCGTGAAACCCCTTTGAGCACGCGATGAACCTGCGCCCTTGGCTCATCCTCTCCCGCGGCTCAAACCTGCCGACCGTTTGGTCCTCGACGATGGCTGGTTGGTTGTTGGGTGCCTATTGGTCGAGTAAGGCTAGCACGTTTCCACTCGGACTGACGCCGGAAGGTTCCACCGAAGTTGCCTTGTGGCCGTTGCCGTGGCTCCTCCTCGCCGTATCAGCAATCTATGTGGGCGGGATGATTCTCAATGACGTTTTTGACGCTGCTTGGGATGCGCAACATCGTCCCGCGCGCCCAATCCCTTCTGGTCAAGTTTCCGCCGACACCGCTTATGTGGTGGGGTTCTCGCTACTCCTGTCGGGCGCGGTCGGTGCCGTGGTGCTTCGCATCCTGCATGCGCGGTCCTTTCCGCTCGGTAGCGACGAACGTAGTAATAACCACGTAGGCGAAGTTATCCTAGTGGCTGGCCTGTTAGTCGCGGCCGTCCTCGTCTATGACCGTTGGCACAAAGGCGTCGTCTGGGCTCCGGTCGTCATGGGCTTGTGTCGCGCCTTACTGCCCATCCTCGGCCTCGTGGTGGCGGGCATCTCTCTCGATAGCTTGGGTTGGCCTGGTTGGACGTTCGTCCTACTGTGTTCCTTTACCTTGTGGCTCTTGACCTTCACGCTCACCTGGGTCGCGCGCCACGAGGCGACGGATTCGAGCCCGCCCGCTTGGACTTCGTTGGTCATCTACTTGGTGCCCTATCCAGCGGTACTCGTCTTGTATGGGCTTAGCATGGGGTCGATTTTTGTCCTGCCTATCTGCCTGCTCTATATGGCTTGGATTTGGTTCTCCGATCGCCGCCACCCTTTGCCGGCAGGCGTCCCCGGGCGTGTGTCCGATCGCTTGGCGGCCTTCCCGATGCTGGACTATCTGCTCCTCTCGTCCGTCATCGGCTTTGCTTACATCGTGTATGCCCTGCAAAGCGCGGGTGAGCTGGCTGAAAAGTACCAAGTGGCGGTGGCGAATTGGTATCCGATGTTGGGGTTGGCCATCTTCGGCCCGCTCGTCTGCTTTGGCCTGACATTGCTATTCCGTCGCTGGATTCCGCAGACCTAAGCCTTTTTGGCGGGAATTGGCGGGGGTCGGCAGGGAACAGGGCTTGCCCGCAGGGGTCGTAAGGTCTCTGATAACCCCTCCCCCAGGGCTATGGACGACTCCCTTGACCTCGAATTCTCGGTAACCTACCGCCACCGCATCTTCTTTACGGAGCATGCGTTTGCGTCCGGTAACCGCGTCCTCGCCGACCTCTTTGCCGGCGCCAAGGTGATTCCGATTGTCGATTCAGGCCTGGCTTCGGCCCGTCCGGGCTTCGTCGCAGAGATCACCGCTTACGGTAAGGCCATGGGCGTGCACTTTACCCGGACGCCGCTGGTGCTGACCGGGGGCGAAGCGGCCAAGAAGGACTCTGCTGTCGTCAAGGCCGCGCTCGCTGCCATCGAAGCTGATAAAATTTGCCGTCACTCCTACGTCCTCGCCATCGGCGGCGGCGCCTTCCTCGATGCCGTCGGTTTCGCCGCGGCCACCGCCCACCGTGGCGTTCGTCTTGTGCGCATGCCCACCACGACCTTGGGTCAGGGCGACGCCGGCGTC
>CAIYAN010000124.1 GCA_903924185.1 uncultured Opitutia bacterium
GGGGCGGGGAACGTCTGCGCCGCGAACAACCAAGGCGCGAAACGCTCGTGGAACTCCGAGCGACCGCCGACGGACATCGTGCCGAACGTATCGCCGTGGTAGGCACCTTCCATCGAGATCACCCCGCGCTTGGATTCCTTACCGACGAGCTGCCAATACTGGAAAGACAACTTCAGTGAGACCTCGATGGCGTTGCTGCCGTTATCAGTGAAGAAACAACGGGGCAGCGCGCCACCCGTCAGGGTCGCTAGGTCCTCGGTGAGACCCGTGGCTACCGGGTGGTTGAGTCCGAGCAGCGTCACATGCGCCACTTGCGATAACTGCTCTTGGAGCGCGCGGTTCAGGTCAGGGTCGTTGTGGCCATGGACATTCGTCCAAACCGACGCGTTCCCGTCGAGGTAACGCTGCCCTTCCCCGTCAATCAGCCAGGAACCCTCCCCTCGGACCAAGTGGAGCCGCGGGTTGTCTTGGTATTCCCGCATTTGGGTAAACGGGTGCCACCCGAAGCGCCGGTCAGCGGCATCGAGGACGTCCACGGCGGACGGGACAGCTGCAGGGGCAGTCGGCACCCCCCTTAACTAGGGCGCTCCCGGCCCATTGTTAAGCCAGAAGTGTGGCTAGGTTTACAATAGAGGAAGGGGCTGGCGGTTAGGGGATGGGGGATGGGGTCGATAGAAGTTTCTCCATCGACCAAGACGGGAGTTAAACCAACCTCTGGAAATGCGCTTCCCCCTCGCACTCTGCCTGCTCGCCCTAGTCACTGGCTGCCAATCGAATTCGCTGGCACCAGTGCCGACCCTGACGGCGGAGCAAGCCACGGAATACAAGCTCGACCCGAAGTTCTTCCAGAAGGGCACGCTGGTCCAGGGCATCCTCATCGCCACTTCCAGCAAGGTCGCCGACCACACGCACCGCGAGGCGGCCTACCAATTCAATCAGGTGATGGCCACCATCGCCCCAGAGATCGCCGAACGCATCCGCGCTAGGAAGCTCCTCTGCGTGATCGTCGCGCATGATGAGCTGACCTCCGACGTCCCCCTGTTCGCATCGGACAAGACGGGCAAGGAACTCGATTTCTACAATTGGCGCCAACGCGGCTTCCTCACGCGCGTCGAGGGCCGCCAGGTCGTGCTCTTCGCGGAAGAGGATGTGATGGAATACGAGGGCGGCATGCAGTCGGAGAGCATCCTCATCCATGAATTCGGCCATGTCATCCAAGGCGCCGGCTTTACCCCTGAACAGAACGCCCGCGTGAAGGCATCGTTCGAGCAATCTAAGCAAGCCGGTCGGTATCAGGATGGCTACGCCGCCCAACGTTTCCGTCGCGTCCAGAGCGCCACGCCCGTCAGCCTACTGGATGCATTGGCCACCTCTTTCCCTGACCAACCACGCGCTTTCCTAGCGAAGTGCCTCGATGGGGGCGACATCCTGGTGAACGGCCAGCCCAGCCACGCCAAGGTCACCGTGACGAAAGACGACAAGGTGCTGATTATTTTCGGTGGACCGAAGCAATGCTACGCCGCCACCAACTCGGCTGAATACTGGGCCGAAGGCGTGCAGGACTGGTTCGACACCAACCGCACCATGGACCACGACCACAACCAACTGCACACCCGCGCTCAACTGAAGACCTACGACGTCCCACTCGCCGCACTCTGCAAGGAGGTCATGGGCGACACCCCTTGGCGCTTCGTGTCACCGCGCCTCCGCGCCGGCCAAGGACACCTCGCTGGCTACGATCCGACTACGGCCCCGAAGGTGAAGAAACTCCCGCACATCGACACCGCGGCTCAGGATTACTACGACAAGTATTGGAAAGACTACTGGCAACGCCTCCACGCCAAGCACGACGGCGCAACGGCGAAGTGAACAAAAAAGGCCGCCCAAATAGGCGGCCTTTTAATTATCTTAATCTTCGGCTTATTCGAAGTCGTAGATCTTGACGGTATCCCAGTAGGCCTTGCAGTCGGCGATGAAGGCCTGGTGGATTGGGTCGACTTGATAGGCGTCGTGATCGGCGTGGTTCTTAAAGACGAAGAACTCGGCGAAGTCATACGAGGTGTCGATGATCGGGCGGACGGCGTGCAGGCTCGGGATACCGACGTAGCCGCTATGGATGGACTTGATGGCGAGGAGGCCGCGGAGCTTAGCCTCGAATTCCGCGCGCTGGGCGGCGGTGAGGTCCTTTTTCAGGTAGAAGAAGACGATATGGTGGAACATAGGAGCGACAGGTTTGGAGAGGGAACGGCAGAAGGAAACAGCAAACTACGGACTACTTCCGGAAGAGCTCCA
>CAIYAN010000125.1 GCA_903924185.1 uncultured Opitutia bacterium
AACCAACAGGGCGTCTTCCGTAATCCCTTGGCGGATCCGGGACTGACGGGCGTCTTCGGCGGGGCACTCCTCGGCATCGCGCTACTCTTGGCGGGAGCCACCGAGTTCACTTGGAATCATCGCTGGGCTCTCCCCACCGCAGCCTTCGGCGGAGCCTTGGCGACCTCCGCTGTTTTAGTTTGGCTCGGCCGCGGTCGGTCGACCTCGAAACTTCTGCTCACAGGACTAGGACTGAACGCCTTTACGGCGGCGGGTACGTTACTGATTGCCGCCCGCTTTCCGGAAGCGCGCGATATCTTAATCAATGGCGCCGCGGGGGATTGGCTCGGCACCGCCACGCTTGAACTAGCCTGGCTACCGATTCTCGGTTGCGTGCTGGCGGCACTCTTATTGCTGACCCAAGCGGCGGCATTGGACCGACTCGCCCTGGGCGAAGATATGGCCTTCTGCCTGGGAAGCGACGTGGCGCAGACCCGCCGCCAAGGCGTCCTCCTCACCGCCCTCGCAACAGCGGCGGCGATTTGCCTCGTCGGACAAGTAGCCTTCATCGGCTTACTCGCACCGCACCTCGCACGGGCGCTGGTGGGACCACGCCATCGGGCCATGCTACCGCTCGCCGGTTTGCTCGGGGCCGGCCTACTTCTATTGGCTGATACCTTAGGCCGCTCGCTCTGGCCGCAGACGCCCATCTCCGCCGCCGCCATGACGGCACTCCTCGGGGCTCCGGCATTTGTCTGGATCGCCTCCCGCCGCAATGAGTGAAGTCCTCCTTGAATCACTCCGACTCTCGGTGGATTTAGCCGGGCGCACCGTACTCGATGGCATTGCCCTCACGGTCTCCGCCGGGGAAGTCGTCGCTGTCGTCGGGGCTAATGGGGCCGGCAAGACAACGTTGCTGCGCGCTTGCGCGGGCCTGCTGCCAGAAGCCACCGGGGACCTGACGCTCGGTGGGGTCGACCCTCGGCAGACCGCCCCTGAAAAGCTCGCGCGCCTACGCGCCTACGCCCCGCAGCACCCCACATCGGCCTGGGACTTCACCCTCGCAGAGCTCGGCACGCTCGCGGCTTCGGCGGCCGAGTTTCGCCACTGGCAAGAGCGCTTCGGACTGCACGAGCTGACGGCTCGTAAACTTTCCGAACTTTCCGGCGGTGAACGCAAGCTAGCCCACCTGAGCCTAACCTTCAGCGCCCTCGGCGACGCCTATGGTAAAGTCTTGCTCCTCGATGAACCGACGACTGCGTTGGACCTCTGTCGCGCCGAGCTCGTTGGGCGCGCCATTCGCGCCAGCGCCCAAGCCGGTGCAGCGGTGCTCGTTTGCACCCACGACCTCGCTTGGGCCCGGACTTGTGATCGGGTCCTCGTGTTAAGCGAAGGCCGCCTCGTCTCGGCTGGACCACCTAGCACTGCACTCACCGCCGAGCTCGTCCGCGCGACTTGGGGCGTGGCTTAACCTCGTCAGCTGGCAGCGCAAAAGGCTGCAGCAAGCGACCGGCCCGGGCGGCGGCGAAAAGGTATTGCTGGGCCAGGCCCGCCGCTGGGCC
>CAIYAN010000126.1 GCA_903924185.1 uncultured Opitutia bacterium
TAGTCTAGGCACCATCACCTGAAAGGAAGATCTCTGTATCCGGTAGGGGCAGCACCGCGTGCTGCCCTAGCTGCCTCTGGTAGGGTTGGCACTGCGTGCCAACCTAGCCGCGCCTGTTGGGGTCTGGCTTCGTCGCGTTCACGCGATGGTGCCTGACCCCGTTCGGACAGGCGCTTCCACTGTCTCCCACATCTTTCGCGGGCTCCGCCCGCGGGTAGGGGCAAGGCTTCGCCTTGACCTCCTAACCAAGGAGGGCGCGGCAAAGCCACGCCCCTACCTCATGCCTCCAATTTCTGTACTCTGCACTCTGAACTCTGTAATCTTCCCTGCCCCCACCTATCCACCTTTGCACAGGAGCTCTGATCCGATTTGCACCTTTGCACCTGTCTCTCCTCCGTACTCCGTACTCCGCGTCTCCGCGCGCTAGATCAGCCCCATTTCCTCCGCCACGCTGTCGACCTTATGCTCCACCAATTCGAGCTTGGCGTGCAGGGCGGCGACTTCGTGCCTGAGCAGGGCGTTTTCTTCCCTGAGGGTTTTGAGTTCTTCGAGGATTTCTCCGATGAGATGATGGATGTTCATAGTTATTTAAAGGGTTGGGGGTCGTGCGAAGGAGGCCCGCAGCCACTACACGAGGCGGCCGGAGGTGAAAAACCTGCGGGCGTAAGGGCGCCCGGCAGGGGAGGAGTCGACTGGTGGACTTATCGTGAAATCAACGCGTCTCTCGTCGGAGGGGACTTATGTCCGTTCCGGCTGGGAGGAAGCTGTTGCGCGTGTTGATCACGAGGCCGAGGAACATCGCCAAGCGCGGAAATCCGTCAATGAGATTCTAATACAATCGCTTTTCTTGAGGGAACTGGCCAGTTTCTGCCGGGTCTCCTTGCTATGACTTTCCGTCTCCTCGGCCTGTGTGCCGGCCTCTCGTTCAGCCTGCTCGCCACCGCGGCGACCGGCCCCAACGACTCTTCCATCGGGCCCGATTATAAGTCGGCGCCAGAGATGGCGGCCAAGCCGGGGGTGCCGAAGGGCACGATCAAGGAATTCGTGATCGAGTCGACCGAGAGCAAACTCTACCCGGGCATTGCCAAGAACAAGCCCGGCGAGGTCGTCCCATATAAGCGCAAGGTCCAGGTCTACATCCCCGCCCAGTATGTTTCCGGCAAGCCGGCCCCCTTCATCGTGGTGACCGATGGTCCTTGGTACACCAAGCGCATGGCCACGGTGCTCGACAACCTCATCGCCGAAAAGCGCGTGCCCGTCCAGGTTGCGGTCATGGTCGAATCCGGCGGTGGCGACAGCAAGGGCAGCCAGCGCGGCCTCGAGTATGACACGATGTCGGGCAAATACGCTGAATTCATCGAGACCGAGATCCTCCCTCGCGTGGCCAAGGACTACGGCATCGTTTTCAGCAAGAAGCCAGAGGAGCGGGCGGCCATGGGTGGCAGCTCGGGCGCCGCGGCCGCCCTCACCATGGCCTGGTATCACCCGGAATGGTATCGCCGCGTGCTGAGCTACTCGGGCACGTTCGTGAACCAGCAATTCCCGGAAGACCCGAAGACCCCGCACGGCGCCTGGGAATACCACGAGAACCTGCTCATGAAGACGGACAAGAAACCGCTCCGTATTTGGATGCAGGTCGGCGA
The DNA here is from genome assembly GCA_903924185.1 of uncultured Opitutia bacterium. Lineage (GTDB taxonomy): Bacteria > Verrucomicrobiota > Verrucomicrobiia > Opitutales > UBA953 > UBA953. Next base: position 1,644 of record CAIYAN010000126.1, read on the forward strand.
GAAGGATAACGGGTGGGACCGCCCCGTCCCGCCCTCCTACCACAATTGGGTCGAAGCCAACGAACGCATGGCGGCCGTCCTCGCCAAGAAAGGCTACGCTTACCAATACGTCTTCTGTAAGAAAGCTGGCCACGTCGACGGCAAGGCCGTCGCCGCCACGCTCCCCGCCGCCCTCGAGTGGCTGTGGAAAAACTAAGGGTAGGGGAGCGACTGCGTCGCGTCCGTTGTACGATGGTCTTCAGCCGCGCATCCTTCCCGGTCCCCTGTTCCCCTTTGCCTCCTGTCTCGAGGTAGGGACCGCACCACGTGCTGCCCTAGTCTACCTCTTGCCTCTGGTAGGGTTGGCACTGCGTGCCAACCTAGCCGCGCCTGTTGTCTCTTTCGCGAGCTCCGCTCGCGGGTAGGGGCAAGGCTCCGCCTTGACCTCCTATCCAAGGAGGGCGCGGCGAAGCCACGCCCCTACCTTTTGTATCTGTGCCTCCGCCTCCGCATCTCACCTTTCCACTTTTGCACCGGCCATCGGCCGATTTGCACCTTTGCACGGTCGCTCGCAACTCACCGTCCCCCGTCCCTTTCCCTTCCTTCGTATTATATTATAATACTTCTTTTATAAAATCTCCCCTTGCTCCCGCCCGCGCGCTGTTCACAGTCGGCCGTCATGAACCCCGCCCGCCTGCTCTTATTGAGCCCGCTCCTCCTTGTCGGCTGCCTCAATCCTCAGGACGTCCATAACAGCGTTAAGGGTGACGATAAGGCCACCATCTCCGTCGGTGCCGCCCAGCGCAGCATCAAGGTTGGGATGACCAACGCCGCCGTCGCCGAAGCCCTGGGCTCGCCGAACATTCTTTCCACCGATGAAGAAGGCCGTGAGGTCTGGATCTACGACCGCGTGACCTCTTCCGTCCGCGCCACTTCCGCTAACGGCCCCCTGACCCTCTTCGTGGGCGGCTCCGCCGTCGCCGCTGAGCGCTCCCAGAGCACGCTCACGATTATCGTGAAGTTCGACAAGGCTGGCAAGGTCCGCGACCTGGCCTACCACACCTCTAAGTTCTAAGCGATGCGCCTACTTTCTCTCTGTGGCTTGGCCCTTCTCGTCGTCGGTTGCCAGACCGGCATCCCCGAGGATGCCCTCGCCCTAAAGCCTGACTCCCTCGAGCGCCGCCAGCTCGAATCTCGCCGCTTCGCCGGCGGCAAGGAAGGCGACATTTTAGCCGCCTGCTCCGGCGTCAGCCAAGACATGGGCTTCACCATCGATGAGTCCGAGACGAAGCTCGGCGTGCTGGTGGCCTCCAAGACCCGCGAGGCCAGCAATGCCGGCTCCCGTTTTGCCATGGCGCTACTCGTTGGTGGCAACGCCGCTAACTCGATGGACAAGTCGCAGAAGATTCGCCTCTGCATCGTCGTGAAGCCAGTTGCCGGCAAAGAAGGCCAAGAATGGGTCGTCCGCGCTACTTTCCAGCGCATGGTCTGGAATAGCTACGGCCAGCTTACGCGCCTCGAGGGCCTGAGCGAACCCGAGTTGTACCAGCAGTTCTTCGAGAAGCTTTCGAAGTCCGTCTTCCTCGAAGCCCAGAAAATCTAACCTATGATCCTCCGCCTCTCCCTTCTCGCCGCAGCCCTCGCTTTGTCTGGCTGTGTGCATAACGCCACCGACTCCGCCCTGGAAGTAGGCTCTAATCAGGTGCAAATCCGCCAGATTCAGAGCCGGGCCTTCGACACGACCGACAAGACCAAGACCCTCCGCACGGTCATCTCGACTCTGCAGGATCTCGGCTTCGTCATCGACAAGGCCGATCTTGAGTTGGGCTCAATCACCGCGACGAAGCTCGACGGTTACGCCCTGCGCATGTCTGTGACCGTCCGCCCGCGCAACGCCAAGCAACTGCTGGTGCGTGCCAATGCCCAGTTCCAAGAAGCCGCGGTCACCGACCCGGCTCCTTACCAAGCCTTCTTCAGTTCGCTGTCGAAGAGCATGTTCTTGACCGCGCAGAACGTCGACTAAAGGGCTTCGCCCTTGGCCACTCCGGGCGCGGCCTTAGCCGCGCCCTTTTCATATAGTAATATTATATTAGAAGACTAATAAAAGATAGCGGTTGTAAGCCATTGGCGCGGACGTTCGTTTAACGGTGCTATGAAACATACCCCCATCCTCCTCCTCACCCTCGTTGCTGCTGCGGCCTCTGCCGCTCCAGTCAGCGGTTCGGGTCTCAATTATAACCGCGTCGCCGTTGGCTACGTGACCAGCGACTCCCTCAAGGGCTTCGATGTCGGCGCTACTGCCGAGCTCGCCAATTCAGGCGTCCTCATCTCCGGCTCGTACGCTGACGTCGACGGCAAAGGCTCTATCGCCGGTTTCGGCGGTTACATGACCGGTTTCGGTGTCGCGTATAAGTTTAACGTCGGTGCTGGCGATCTCGCCGTCGGCTTGGGTTACCAGCAGGGCCAGTTTGGCGCTTCCAACGGCTTCGCTGTCGCTGAGCAGACCTCCCTCGGTCTTCAGTACCGCCAGGCCCTCGGCAACTCCCTGGAGTTCTCCGTCGGCTACCAGCGCGTTCGTACCAACATCGGTGCGCTCGTGGCTGTCGGTAGCGTCATCAATGGTGCCGTCTCCTCTGACAACGAAAATATTTTCAATGTCGGCCTCCGCTATAACCTTACCAAGAACTTCGATCTCTCGCTGACCTACGCCTTCACCGGTTCGTCAGCGGGCGGCGATGCCTTCGGCCTCTCGGCTGGTTACAGCTTCTAAGCTTCACGGATAGCTTCATACACCTGAGCCCGGCCGCAAGGCCGGGCTCTTTCCGTTTATAGGCTTAGCCCCACGCGCTGCCTACTGCCTTGAGGTAGGGACCGCCCTACGTGCTGCCCTTGTCTTTTGGTAGGGTTGGCACTGCGTGCCAACCTAGCCGCGCCTGTTGGGGTCTGGCTTCGTCGCGTTCACGCGATGGTGCCTGACCCCTTTCGGACAGGCGCTCTGCCTCTTGCCTCTCGCGGGCACCGCCCGCGGGTAGGGGCAAGGCTCCGCCTTGACCTCCCCTCAAGGAGGGCGCGGCAAAGCCACGCCCCTACCTCATGCCTCCCAAAACTGTAATCTGTACTCTGTACTCTGTAATCTACTCATGCCACGCCCCTACCTTTTGTATCTGTGCCTCCGCCTCCACCTTTCCACTTTTGCACAGGCCTCTGGCCGATTTGCACCTTTGCACCTGTCTCGCCTCTCACCTTTCCACCTTTGCACCGGCCTCCGGCCGATTTGCACCTTTGCACCTGTCTCGCAGCTCTCTCCCTTCTTCCCGCCTCTCCTCAAGACTATCCCCCAGTTTTCTGCAATCAGACTGCGCCCCTTCCGCCCCGCCCCAAATTTCGCGCCACCATGTGGAAGCTGCAACCAGCGCCGACGTTCGAAAGGGCGAAGAAGCGTTATGAGAAGAAACGCCCGGGCGAGTTGGCGGCGGTGCTGCGCAATTTAGGCCGATTACTGGAACGCCTAGACGAACTGCCTGATTGCCGCGCGGCTCAGTTCGGTTTCCTCCACCCGGAACCGCACGGGGTTTGGGCCATCGATCAGCACGGCCCGAGCAAGATCCGGCTCCAAGAAACCCGCCTCTACGTCTTCCCTTCAGGCCATGATATGACCTTGCACATTATAACTGTAGGGAATAAAAATTCCCAAGCGTCGGACCTCCAGTTGACCGCCGCTTTCGTCGCATCCCTAATCCCTCCATTTCGACCATGAGTTCCACTAAGGCTAAGCTAGCCAACGCCAAGACGGGCGGACGTACGTATACATCCGTCGAGGCTTTCATGAAAGGGGAGGGGATTTCCGACGAAGTTCAGCAAGCCTATGCCCAACTCGTTCAGGATACCTGCATCACGGATGGCCTGACCCGGCTCCGTCGCTCTGCGAAGCTAACTCAGGCAGAGATCGCTGCGCGACTCGGTGTGACCCAGGCGGCCGTCTCGAAGATTGAATCCGGCCACGACGAGACTCTGACCTTGGCCATCATCGGCGCCTATGCCGCCGCCTCTAAGCAAAGAGTTAACGTGAGCTTTGGCCGGCCCTTAACCCACGTGCAGGCGGTTAAGGAACACGCCCTCGGCCTTCGCTATCACCTCCAGGCGCTGGCTAGCCTAGCACACAAAGACGAAGCCATCGCCAAAGGCATCGAAGGCTTCTTCCATGAAGCCACCGTCAACATCGACCAGATTGTCTCGCGCTGCCGCGAGCAACTCCCGCGCCGCCAAAAAATCGAAGTCCGGATGCAAACCCACCGGACCACCCCGCCTGTCTTAAGGTAGGCTGCAGCTTTCAGTCACGCCTCCTTTCCGGTCCCCGGTCCCCCTTTGCCTCCTGTCTTGAGGTAGGGACCGCACCACGTGCTGCCCTAGTCTACCTCTTGCCTCTGGTAGGGTTGGCACTGCGTGCCAACCTAGCTGCACCTTTCCACAGGCCTCTGGCCGATTTGCACCTTTGCACCTGTCTCGCGGCTCCCTCCCTCCGCCTCCACCTTTCCACTTTTGCACAGGCCTCTGGCCGATTTGCACCTTTGCACTGCCTCCTGTTGCCCTTCTCCTCCCAGAGCAACACCTCGGTGACAGCCTCGACACATTCGACGCTCAGTCGCCGTAATCGACGCGGAATCTTAACTCTTGGTAGATTGCTCACTCTCAAATCAATGACGGCATTGTGCACACACCCTATGCGTCACCTCCCTCGAGCCCTCCTCGCCGCCGCTGCCACCATCACGTTGTCCGCTGGTCCCATCACTTACACGGCGCCCAATATCGACACGACCGCCGTCGGCGCAACGAAGTCCGTCTCCTTCAACGGTGCGACTTACTTGAACCAAGGTCTCGTCGGTGTGGGTAATTACGTCTCCAACGGCATTGACGGCCTTGGCGACACGCTGGGCTCGTTCTCTTCCTTCAAGGTCGATGTGACGACCTGGCGCAAAAACGCCAATGGTTCCTACGCTGGCATGCTCTACACCTTGCCCGACCGCGGTTACAACGTGGCTGGCCTGATCGACTACGCCGCCCGTATCCAGAAGTTCGAACTCGCCTTCACGCCCGACTACACGACCAACACCGTCGGCCAGACCCAGCTCACGCTGACTTTTAAGGGCACCACGAAGATCACCGACTTCAATGGCTCCGCCACCACGGCGGTTAACCCGACGGCCTCGACCCTCGGTAGCCTCACCAACGTCCCAGTCGCCAACGGCAAGCTGGCGCTCGATGCCGAAGGCCTCGCGATCCACCCCAACGGCAGCTTCTACATTTCCGACGAATACGGCGCGTCAGTGCTCAACGTCAGCCGCGACGGCAAACTGCTGGGTGTCATCACGCCCGTCCAGGCGCTAATCCCGCAGTTCACCCAGGCTTCCGGCCTTACTGGCTTCACCTCCCAGATTGCCGGCGTCGATGTCAGCAAGGCCACCGACCCTCTCGTGCAGACGGGTGGCCGCCGCGATAACCAAGGCATGGAAGCCGTGGATATTACCCCCGACGGTAAGTTCCTCGTGTCGATGCTCCAGAGCGCGACCCGCCAGGATACGCCGGGCAATCTCGATAACAACCGCTCCTACACCCGTCTCTTCGTTTACGATATCTCGAAGAACGCTACGCCTTCCGCTCCCGTCGGCCATTACCTCGTCGAGCTCCCGACCTTCAGCAGCAAGGGCGTCGGCGCCGCCGCCAATAAGACGGCCGCCCAATCCGAAATCGTCGCCCTGAGCAGCAACACCTTCATGGTGCTGACCCGTGACGGTAATGGTAACGGCGCCGGCAACGCTGGCCCCAAGTCCTCTTCGGTGAACGTGGGCTACGCTGA
>CAIYAN010000127.1 GCA_903924185.1 uncultured Opitutia bacterium
CCGGCGACAAAAGCATGTTCCTCACCCTTGGAATCGAGGGTGCCGAGTACTGCGATTGTGGCCATGGCGAAGGGCTTAGAAGTGCTTACGCTTTACCGGGATCTGTTTAAAGCGCTGGGTGAGGTCCGTGAGGGACTGCTCAACGGCCATGCGTTCCAAACTCGAGGCTCCAACGAACCCATCGGTGTCGGTGTGCTCATTGATGAAAGCGGCGTCTTCCGGCGTGTTGATCGGGCCACCATGGCTGAGGAAGATGAGGTCCTTGCGGACAGACTTGGCGGCATCGATGATGCCCTGGGTGATTTTAGCGGCTTCCGGCAGGCTCATCGTGGCGTTGGTCACGCCGATAGAACCACCGACCGTGGTACCCACGTGGGCGATGATGACGTCGGCGCCGGCTTCGGCCATGGCGCGGGACTCTTCGGGCGAACCGACGTAGACGATGGTGAACATCTCCATCTTGCGGGCGAGGGCGACGGTTTCGAATTCCTTCTTCACGCTCATGCCAGTTTCTTCGAGGATCTGGCGGAACTTGCCGTCGATGATGGTGTGGGTCGGGAAGTTGTTGATGCCCGAGAAGCCCATGTCCTTCACCTTACCGAGCCAATGCCACATGCGGCGACGCGGGTCGGTGGCGTGGACGCCACAGATGACAGGGATTTCTTCGACGACGGGGAGGACTTCGTATTCGCCGATTTCCATGGCGACGGCGTTGGCGTCACCGTAGGCCATCATGCCAGCGGTCGAACCGTGACCAGCCATGCGGAAGCGGCCAGAGTTGTAGACGATGACGAGGTCAGCGCCGCCGCGTTCGATGAACTTGGCGCTGATGCCCGTACCCGCACCGGCGGCGATGATCGCTTTGCCCTTGGACATCGTGTCGCGCAGGCGCTCGATGACTTCGAGGCGAGTGTAAGGGTTTCCTTTTCCGGTCCAGGGGTTGGGCATGGGTGTGATGTAAGCTGGGATTTGGGTGAAGATGTGCGTTCTGCGGTGGTCGGCAAGAATGGGTTGCTCGGACCAGACGGGTCGTTATTCAAGGGGTGTGGTGCCTGACCGCCAATCAAATACCCCTTTTGAGACGCAACTCCGTCACCTTGAAACGGACATTGAGAACCCACGTTCTAAGCGGATGTCGGTGGTTAGTGCGGAGGTGCGTGACCCGCGTCCCTGGGTGCAGGACTCCCTCCGTTGCGCCGAGCTCTCGCACTTCGAGATCAGTCACGTCGGTTCGGCGGAGATGATTCCGCCTTATTCGATTGTCCGTCGCCAGCAGAGCGGGGCCTTCTTCATGGCCTGTCTCTCGGGGTACGGGGAGGTCTTCGTGGATGGTCGGTGGCGTAAGCTCGCGGCCGGTCAGGCCTGTCTCCTGCCTTCGGGCATTCAGAACTCTTTTCGCATCGGCCGCAGTAAGCGCTGGGCGTTCTGCTGGGTGCGTTTCGGCAGCGGGGTGAAGTCCCGCACAATCTTCCGCGCCAGCTCACCGGTGCAAGCGGCCTTTGACGGTGCGCCCTTGCACGCGGCTATCCTCGGCCTGCTGGCGGAATTGCAAGGGGAAGGGCTGTCGCGACGCAATTACCAGTGGATTGAACTCATCTACGATTACGTGAAGGCCTTCGCCGGCAGCTTCCGTGGCGACGAACGCGTCCAGCGTCTCTGGGAGCAGGTGAACCAGCGTCTCGACTATGCGTGGGATGCCAAGGCCTTGGTGCGTGAGTCGCACTTGAGTTTCGAGCACCTGCGTCGCCTGTGTCTCCGGGAAATTGGCCGCACCCCGATGAGCCACCTGACGCACCTGCGCATCCAGCAAGCGGTCCGGTTAATCTCGGAGACCGACGAAAAATTAACCGAGGTCGCCCGTCAGGTCGGGTTCGCGAACGGCAACAGCTTTGCGGCGGCTTTCAAGAAATGCACCGGCCACCCCCCGTCTCAATTCCGCTTAGGGGCGGGTCCGGGTCGTTCGAAGTAATATTTCCCCTATAAATGTGGATTTAGGGGTGGTCCGGTTGCACCCGGAAAGGAAGCAAAGGGTTGAAGGCTGGAAAGCAGGGGCCTACTTTGAGCCATCCCCGTCCATCCCCATGTTCCGCTTCTTACTCCTGTTTACGGCTGCCTTCGTTTCGGCCGCCCCGCTCCGTGTCCTCGTCGTCAGCGATAATGACCAAGCGACCCGTGGTACCGTTGCCTACCTGACTAAGGGTGGGGCGCAAGTCGCCCAGGCGTCCGTCGCTTCGGCGGATGCCCTGGCCAAGGCCGACGTCGTCGTGCTTTATCAATCTAAGTTCATCGCTTATTCCGCGGACGCCCAGCAGGCCCTCGGTGCCTTCGCTAAGCGCGGCGGTGGCGTCGTCGCCGTGCACGGCGCAGTGGCCGCGGGCAATGCCGAGTTCGGCAAGTCGGTCTTCGGCGGCGCTTGGACGGGCGAGAGCCAGAAATTTGCGAACAACATGCTGCTGTGCCTTCGCACGGACGCGCACCCGTTGACCATCTCCGCCTCCACCTTTGATATTCAGGACGACACCGTCTACGACCTCGCCTTGCACGAGAACATCTTCGTGCTTGGTTCCGCCTTTACGCCGAAGGTCACCAACGATCGCCGTAAGTCCACAGAGGCAAAGGACCGTGCCTCGGTCTACGACATCCAGCCCCAGCTTTGGGTCTACGAAGCCACCGACCACCGTGCGGCCGTCTTCTTGGCCGGGGCCAACGCTGGCACCTTGGACCACGTCAGCTTCCGCACCTTCATTGCCCGCGCGGCTGCTTGGACGGCGAAGCGTCCGTTGACCGATGAGCTCTGCACGAAGGCCGACCTCGAAGACGTGCGCTACCCGACGGGCGGCCCCCGCCGCGGTGCCGATGCCGTGGCCCAGTTTAAGATGCAGCCTGGCTTCAAGGTCAGCGTCCTCGCGACCGAGCCCCTCATCAATAAGCCCATCGCCATGCAGTGGGACGAGCGTGGTCGCCTCTGGGTGGCTGAAACCCCGGAGTACCCGAACGGTCGCCGTCCGCTGAACGCCGACGCTTGGAAGGAAGGCGGCGTGCTGGCCCCTGGTAACTACGACCGCCCAGCCCGCGACAAGATCAGCGTCTTAGTCTCTTCGAAGCAGGACGGTGTCTTCGACCAGAAGGTCATCTTCCACGAAGGCCTCGAACTGATCACGGGTTTCTGTATCTACAAGGACGGCGTCATTGTCGTCGCCCAGAAGAATATTGTGTGGCTGCGAGATACCAATGGTGACGGCAAGTCCGACAAGGAAGAAATCCTCTTCGGCGGCTTCACCCCCGGAGACACCCACTTCGTCGCTAACCACTTCATCGTTGCCCCCGACGGTTGGATCTACGCCTCCAATGGCGGTGGTGGTGTCGCCACACATGCTCAGACGGGTGCGGCGATGGCGCGCCTTTCCCCGGGCACGTTCCGCTTTAAGGCCGACGGTTCCGCGATTGAGCAGATTGCCTCGGCGGGCGGTAATAGTTTCGGTAATGAAGTCACCAGCGACATGGAGCTCCTCCATGGCAAGGCGACGACCGGTAATCCGATTCAGCACGTTGTGCTGCCTGAGACCATTCTCGCGAAGGTTCCTGGCACGCCCGCCAAGGCCTTCACTTCGGTGAATCCCGGTCGTCCAGTTGCCCGTAAGGACCTTCCTGACCGCGCCCCGTTGCTGCAGATCGACCAAGTCGGTCGCTACACGGCGGCCTGTGCAACGCCCGTCTATGAGGACGGTGCGTGGCCCAAGGAATACAATGGCACGGTCTTCGTCAGCGAACCGATTCTCGACGTCATCCACCACGAGAAGCTCGTGCTCGATGGCCCCGCCTTCAAGGGGGAGTTGCTCCTGCAGGATTCCGAGTGGCTTCGCTCGATGGACCATTGGTTCTGTCCGATTGACGTCTCCTTTGGTCCAGATGGTGCGATGTACATTCTCGACTTCTATACTCCCGTCGTGGCTCACAATGACACCCG
>CAIYAN010000128.1 GCA_903924185.1 uncultured Opitutia bacterium
GATGTCCATCCACCCGGACTTCGCCCGTTACGCGCTTCCCCTTATTCAAGGTGAATTGCAAATTCCTTATGAACAGGGACTTCCGCGTTACGCTGAACTCTCCAAGAAGCGCGTTCAGCGCCTGCTGGAAGCTTACCCGACGGCCTAAGGCCGCCGTTTAAGGTTTCGGTGTTGCAAGGCCTCCCAGGTGACTGGGAGGCCTTCCTATTGGGTACTATTACGGATTGCCCAGTAAGGCTTTCGCCTTAGAGTTTTAACTTCACCCCCACTTCAATGAATACCCTACTCCGTAGCCTCACGCTCGCGGCCCTCGCCCTCCTCCCGGTTGTTGCCTCCGCAGCTCTTCAGAACGGCAAGGTCCAAGTCGGTATGGTGAAGGGCACTGCGACGCTCTTCGACCCCGCCTCCCAGCAGACCGCCCTCGCTTCGGGCCGCGTCTTCGAGCAAGGCTACCGCGTCGAGACTTCCGCTTCGTCGACGGCCGAATTGATTCTCTCCAACGGCTCCACCCTCATCATCAATCCGGAGTCGCTGGTGGAAGTGCGCACTTTCCGTCAGGTTGTTTCGGAACTCATTATCGACGGCGAATACCAGAAGCTGGATAAGGAACCGAGCCCATCTGTCACCGAGATTGTCGTGACTCGCGGCAAGGTCATCGGCGAAGTCCGTAAACTTAATCCCCAGTCGTCTTATGTCATCAAGACGCCAGTGGGCGTTGCCCGTATCCGCGGCACCATCTACACCGTGCAGTACACGACTTCGGGTACCAACGCTGGTAAACTGGTCGTCGGTTGCGTGAAGGGTTCGGTCGAAGCCACCGTCTACGCGGCTAACTCTGGTCCTATCTCGGTTGAACCCGGCAAGCAGGTCAGTGCCACCGCTCCCGCTCAGTCCACCGCCGCCCCGGGCGAAGCCCCAGCTCCTGGCGCCACCCAGCCCGGCGTAACGACGCAGCCTGGCGCCGCGGAAACGACCACGGCTGGCTCCGTCGCCATCTCGCTTGCGGATATGGATCGTGCGACCATCAGCTCGATTGGTTCGACCATTGCCGCCTCGACCTCGCTGCCAGCCGCCATCTCCCAGGGCGTTGAAGCCCAGGCTCAACTCGCTCCGACCGCCGACCAAATCACGCCCGTCACGGTCAGCACCCCAAAGGAAAGCCGATCCGAAGCGAACGAACGCCGCGAGCGTGAGAGCGAAGGCAAGGAAGATTCCAATAAGCCCAAGACCTCGCCGAAGGCCCCAGAGTCAACCTCTACGGGCGGCGGTAATGCCCTCGACGCGACCATCAGCAAAATCACGGACACCGTGCAGAAGGTCGTCGAAAAGCAGCAGCAGCCTAACCCGTCGCCGACGAACTAAGCGGGGCACTCGCTCCCCTCAGAAAGGCCCGACTCAGTCGGGCCTTTTTTATGGGCGGTCTCCTCCGCTTTCTCCGCTCGCTTTGAACCCCGCGAACCGTAACAATTCCCCTCATGTCGTCCGTCGGTAAGTTCATCACGTTCGAGGGAGGCGAAGGGGCAGGGAAGTCCACGCAGGTCGGCCTCCTCGCCGCTCGCTTGGAAGCGCATGGCCGTCGCGCCCTCAAGCTGCGTGAGCCTGGCGGTACCGCCTTGGGTGAACAGCTACGCGACTTGCTCAAGAGCCGTGAGACGCTCGACTTGGCGGTCTCGACCGAGGCGCTTTTATTTGCCGCTTGCCGAGCACAACTCGTTGGCGAGGTCATCCGACCGCAATTGCAACAAGGCACCTTTGTTCTTTGTGACCGTTTCATCGATTCCACCGTGGCCTACCAGTCCGGCGGTCGCGGGCTCGACCGAGCGCTCATCGTTGCGGCGAATCGTCTCGCCTGCGGTACCGTGCAACCAGACCTAACCGTCCTACTGGACCTCGACCCTTCGCATGGCCTGGGCCGGGCCTCTATCCGCGATCACGGTAAGCACGACCGCTTCGAAGCATTGGGCGAAGATTTTCACCGTAAGGTCAGGGCGGTTTACCACGAACTCGCGGCGGCCGAACCGCAGCGCTTCCTCGTGCTCGACGCCACGCGCGACCCACAAACCCTTTCCGAGGAGATCTGGCATGAAGTCAGCCGCCGCTTCCTCTGACCTCGAGTCGCTGCCGGCGCTCAAGGTCCTGCTGCGTGCCCGGGCCGAGGGCCGGATGCCGCATGCCGTGCTCCTCACGGGTCCTAATCCAGAACTACTGCAGA
>CAIYAN010000129.1 GCA_903924185.1 uncultured Opitutia bacterium
AGACGACGCTCCATGCAGTCGGGCTTGAGGATGATAAGAGTCTTTTCCATAGGGTGGTCTTTGTACTGAAGGGTCGTTCAGTATTCGATTTTTGGGCTTAAAACACAAGCCCAACCTTGAGATTCCCCTAAAAACCCCCTTAAACAGCCTTAAAAACGAGGCAAACCGCTTGAACGGCGAGGGCTTTCCCCTGCCCGATTGAGTCCATCCCCTCGTTGGTCGTGGCTTTGATGCCGACCTGAGAGGGGGAAATGCCGATGATTTCCGCCACCCTTGCTTTCATCGCCTCAACCTGCGCCATGACCTTCGGGCGCTCCCCGATGATCACGATGTCGAGGTTGCCGACCACCCAGCCTCCGTTGGCCTTCGCCTCAGCGACGGCTTTTTTCACGATCACGGCGGAATCCAATCCTTTGATGGCGGGATCCGTGTTGGGGAAATAATGCCCGATGTCGCGCAAGCCGGCGGCGCCCAGAATCGCATCGGCGGCGGCATGGAGCACCACATCGGCATCGGAATGCCCATCCGGCCCGACGTCCGAAGGGATATTCACCCCGCCCAAGACGCAAGCACGGCCAGCGACGAGCGGATGGATGTCATACCCGAGACCGATACGAAAGGCTGGCTGGGGCTGGTTCATGCCCTGTTCTTAGGCGATATTACGACCAAAGGGAAGCCCTCGCACAAAACCCTTGAAACGCCCTCCCCGAGGGGACATTTTACGGTCCTGTCAGTCTTAAGGCGCGGTAGCCAAGTGGTAAGGCCGGGCTCTGCAAAAGCCCCATGCGTCGGTTCAATTCCGACCCGCGCCTCCAGTTTAAAACAAGAAGGGCGTCCCGAACCGGGACGCCCTTCTTCTTGCCTGAGGCCGACCTTAGCGGACCGTCTTGCTGAGGTTGGCGACGCCGTTGACCTTGGAGTTCACGCGCAGGCGCAAGCCATTGAGTCGAATGAAGCCCGTGGCGTCGTCCTGATTATAAGCCTTGGTCGGATCCGCTTCCATCGTGGCGATGTGCGGATTGTAGAGCGAACGCGGGCTCTTGCGGCCGGCGACGTACACGCTGCCCTTGTAGAGCTTCACGCGGACGGTGCCGCTGACATTGCGCTGCGACTCGGTGATGAGGGCCTGGAGGGCGAGACGCTCCGGAGCGTACCAGAAGCCATTGTAGACGAGGGTGGCGTAGCGCGGGACGAGCGAGTCGCGCAGGTGCATGACCTCGCGGTCCATGGTCAGGGACTCGATCTGGCGGTGGGCGAAATGCAGGATGGTGCCACCCGGGGTCTCGTAGACGCCACGGCTCTTCATGCCGACGAAGCGGTTCTCGACCATGTCGACGCGGCCGACGCCATGACGGCCGCCGAGCTTGTTAAGGGTGCGCATGACGCCGAGAGGGTCGAGCTTCTTGCCATTGACGGCGATGCAATCGCCCTGGCGGAACTCGAGTTCGACGTACTCCGGCTTGTCCGGCGCGTCTTCCGGGGAGACGGAGAGCTTGAACATGGCCTTGTTCGAAGGATGGAAGGCGTCCATCCACGGATCTTCAAGGATGCCGGCCTCGTACGAAATATGGAGGAGGTTACGGTCGGAGGAGTAAGGCTTCTTGGCGCTGGCTTCGACGGGGATCTTGTTGTCGGCGCAATAGGCGATCATCTCGGCGCGGCCGGGGAAATCCTTACGGAAGGCTTCGTTGCGCCAGGGGGCGATGATCTCGAGGTCAGGGGCGAGGGCGGCGCAGGTGAGCTCGAAGCGAACCTGGTCGTTGCCTTTACCGGTGGCGCCGTGCGCGATGGCGGTGGCGCCTTC
>CAIYAN010000130.1 GCA_903924185.1 uncultured Opitutia bacterium
AGGACCCGCACGTAGAACTTATCCACGGCCGCTTCGATGGCCGCCTTGCCACCCAGGCGGTGATAGAGGCTCTTCTCGCGTTCGGCTTGGAATTGGGCGCGCGCGGACTCATCGACGAACGTGTAGGTGACGTCTTCATAGACATAGGTGACGGCGGCTTTCTGTCCGCAGCCGGTCAGGAGGAGCACCGATAAGAGGACGAGGAGGAGGGAGGGAGATTTCATGGGTGGGAGTAGACTTAAACAAGTATTGTTAATACTTGTTTAAGGCAAGCGCCTAATGGGGCCCTTGACTCAGCTTTCGGAGGGGGCAGGCTGGGGCGGCCTGATGAAGCTCAGCCTTTTCAGCGATTATTCCCTCCGGGTGCTCATGTATGGGGCGCTGAAGGGGGAGTCTTTTCAATTAGATGAAGTCACGAAGGCCTACGGAATCTCCCGGCATCACTTAGCCAAGGTGGTGCAACGTCTCGCCCAATTGGGTTATCTTGAGACCCGGCGTGGTCGGAATGGCGGCATCACGCTGGCCCGGACGCCTCAGGAAATACGCATCGGCCGCTTGGTCCGCGAGACAGAGGAGCAGCCCGCGATCCTCGAATGCTTCGACCCGGCTACGAACACCTGCCCGATCAACGGGAGCTGTCAGTTGAAGGGCATCGTCGGGCAGGCGCTCCGCGAATTTTACGCCGTGCTCGACCGGCATACCTTGCACGACACCATCAACGGACCCCACCGGGCACGGATGATGAAGACGTTGCTGGGTTGACCGCTTGTCTTTTTCTCCGGTCCGTCCACGTTGGCCCTCATGGAAATCCTCATCATGGGCTGCGGCACTTCGCAGGGCTGTCCGTTGCCCGCCCATGACAACCCGGGTTTAGACCTAAAGGATCCGCGCAACTGGCGCGCCCGGACGAGCGTCCACGTGGTCATCGAGGGCCATCACGTCCAGGTCGACGCTTCGCCGGAATTCCGGACGCAGTGCCTGAAGTACGATGTCCGCGAGGTCGATACGTTCATCCTGACCCATGGCCACGCCGATCACGTCCTCGGCATGGATGACCTTCGTCAGTTCTGCACGAACAAGGGTGGGGCGGCTATCCCCGTCTTCTCGACCGAGGTCGGTCTCGAACGCATCAAGGCCATCTTCCCTTATGCCGTCGGTAAGCCGCAGGCTTCAGGCTATGTCTCATTGAGTCTCAGCCTTATGCCGACGAAGCTCGTGCTCCCCGGTGGCGGTATCATCCGTTCGACGCTCTTACCGCATGGTAACGAGTCCACGCTCGGCCTCGTCTTCGAGGAGCCCTCCACGGGTATGAAGTTCGCCTATTACACGGATTGTCGCGCGATGACCGAGAAGTCCCTCGAACTCGGCGAGCATGCCGACCTGGCGATCCTCGACGGCTTGCGTCCGAATCCGCATCCGACGCACATGACGGTCGACGAAGCCTGCCAGGCGGCGCACGACCTACGCGCTAAGCGCGCGTTGCTCACGCATATGACCTATCAGATCAATTACGAGACCACGGCGGCCCAGCTGCATAAGACGCACCCGAAGGTCGGTCTTTGTTACGACGGTCTGCGCATCAAACTCGGCGAATAAGCGGGCACGAAAAAGGGCGCCCATCGGGCGCCCTTTGTTTTCAGGCTCTGAGCTGACTCAGAGCTCGGTGATGACAAGGTTACGGAACCAGCAAGGGTCGCCGTGCTCGGTGAGCATCAGCTTGCCGTGGCCGGGGCCGAAATCCTTCTTGTTCTTGAATTTGCTCTTTGCGACGGCGGCCTTCCATTCGTCGGACTTGGTGTCGACGGAGGAGCAGGGCTTGCCATTAAGGAAATGTTCGATCTTGCCGTCCTTGACCACGATGCGGCTCTGGTTCCATTCGCCGATGGGCTTCTTGGCCTTGTCCTTGGCGGAGTCGATGAGGTCGTAGATCGAGCCGGTGTTATGGCTGCCACCCTTGAGGCCGTCGGGGTGCTTGTCGTCGTCGATCATCTGGTACTCGATGCCGAGCCAGTCGCCCTTGCCCTTGGCGTCCTTGATGTTGGTGACCCAATACTTGATGCCGTTGTTGCCGGCGGCTTCGAGGCGCCATTCCCAGGTGAGTTCGAAGTTCGTGTACTCCTTCTTGGAGATCAGCGCGCCGGTACCCTTCTGGGCGGCAAGGTGGATGACGCCGCCATCTTCGGTCTTCCAGCCGCCGGCGGGGGCGCCGCCGTTGAGGTCGGTGAAGTCAGCGAGCGTGAGGGTGACCTTTTCGCCGGCGTAGAGGGAGCCGGTGGCGAGCAGGGCAAGGAGGAGGGATTTCATGAGGGGAATGAATTAATGGAGGATTTGGCGGGCGATTTGAAGTCCGTAATCGGCGCTTAGGGCAGGA
>CAIYAN010000131.1 GCA_903924185.1 uncultured Opitutia bacterium
AAGCAGCTCGAAGCGGAACTCGTCAAAATCGGCGTGGGCAAGGTCGCCAGCGTCGCCGGACGTTTCTGGGCCATGGACCGCGATAACCGCTGGGAACGCGTCAAGACGGCCTACGATGCCCTCACAGGAGCCCCGGCCCCCGAAGCGACTTCAGCCGCTGCCGCCGTGCAGGCTTATTACGACCATCCGACCGACGCCAATACGACGGGTGACGAGTTCGTCCCGGCAACCCGCATCCAGGGGACAGCGTTCTTTCAAGACGGTGATTCGGTGCTGTTCTTCAACTTCCGAGGCGACCGTCCGCGCGAAATCACCCGTGCCTTCACTGACCCTGAATTCAAGGGGTTCCCGCGCGCCAAGTTACTCAAACTTTTCTACGCCACGCTCACGAACTACGAGAAGGGCCTCTGCCCGAACGTGGTCTTCGATAAGCCCGCCAAGATGGTGAACATCCTCGGCGAATGGGTCGCCAAACAGGGCCTCAAGCAGTACCGCACGGCTGAGACCGAAAAATTCCCGCACGTGACGTTCTTCTTTAACGACTACCGTGAAGAGGCCTTCATCGGCGAAGAGCGCGGCATGGCCCAAAGCCCGAAGGAAGTCTCGACCTACAACCAGAAGCCCGAGATGTCCGCCGCGCACGTGACCGAGATGGCTAAGGCCGCCATCCTGTCCGGCCAATACGGCCTCGTGGTCGTCAACTACGCCAACCCTGACATGGTCGGCCACACGGGCGACCTCGCGGCGGTCTGCAAGGCCTGTGAAGCCGTCGACGCCGGCCTCGGCACCCTCCTCGCCGCCATCGACCAGGTCGGCGGCAAGGCGCTCGTCACGGCCGACCACGGCAACGCCGACCAAATGTGGGAGCCGGAAGAAAACTGCGCCCACACGCGCCACACCCTCAGCCCCGTCGAAGTCATCCTCTACGGCAAGGGCTGCGAAAACTTCAAGACACGCCCCACCGGCCGCCTCGCCGACATCGCCCCGACCATCCTGCAGCTCATGGGCCTCCCCCAGCCGCCGGAAATGACGGGCGAATCGCTGATCGTCGGCTAAGGCAGGGACAGCACCACGTGCTGTCCTAATTGTATTTGGTAGGGTTGGCACTGCGTGCCAACCTAGTCGCCTCTCGCGAGCTCCGCTCGCGGGTAGGGGCAAGGCTTCGCCTTGACCTCCACCATAGGAGGGCGCGGCGAAGCCACGCCCCTACCTTCCCTCCGTAATCTGTACTCCGCACTCTGTAATCTGTCCTGCCACGCCCCTACCTATTTTGGCATCAACCTTTGCACCTTTGCACAGGCCGTAGGCCGATTTGCACCTTTGCACTGGCTCCCTACACCACGCCCCTACCTTCCCTCCGTAATCTGTACTCCGCACTCTGTAATCTGTCCTGCCACGCCCTACCCTGTTTTGGTCATTCCTTTTGCACCTTTGCACAGGAGCTCCGCTCCGATTTACACCTTTGCACTGCCTCTGCCTCTCTCCGTCTTCACCTTCCTACTCGCCGCCGACGTACTGCCGCCAACGCGAGCGCCAGCGCACCCAAGCTCAGGCCATAAGTCGATGGCTCGGGAATGGCCGTTAACATAATCGCCCCAGCTCCGGAGTCGTAAGAGAGTACCCACAGGCTCGGATCGGCCAACGAGCCATCAGAAAAGCTGAACTGACTGACATCGACGGTGAAGGCGTCATTGATGTTCAGATTGGTACCAAGGTTAAGGCTTCCGCAGGTCGCTAATGTAAAACTGCGTGGCGCCGTATTCGCCGTGACGTTGTTGTCGAAGTTCAGGGGATTACCCACCACATCTGGGCCGACTATCACCAAGGAAATAACCCTTAGGGTCGCCTTATTCCCCATGGACAAGCCCGAAAGGTCGACCGCACCCAGCACGTCCAGGCGATCATACCCCACTCCCGACAACCCAGCCGCGTCATAGATTTGCCAATCGATGATGGACCCCGACTCCAGGATAAGGCTTTGCATCGTTAAGATACCCGGAGAGGCCCCGGGACTCAGCACGCCGCCCACCTTGACTCGAACGGCCCCCGCGCCGCCCGTGCCCTCTAAGACGCCGCCCTGGTTGATCTGCACGGCGTTAGCAACGGACACCCCTGTGGCGATGGATAAGGTCCCGCCGTTCACCGTCACCGTACCAGAGCCCAAGGCTCCCGGATTATTCACGCGGATCCTACCAGCGTCCATACTCACCGCAGATACCGCCTGCGACGCATTCAACGTCAACGTACCCGCCCCAATCTTATGTAAGGTCGCGGTCTGAGCCACCCCCACCCGCATAGAGGCAGCCAAAGTCAGTTCACCCCCAACCACATCCAACGTCGCCCGCACACCATCACTGATGATAATACGGGACGACAGGTCGTCGGCGTTACCCGCTTCCCATCGCAGCGTGGCGTCGGCCAGCACGGCGAGATCGCCATTATAATCGACGCCACCGAGGGCGCCCGTCACCAAGCCCAAGGTGCCGGCCTTGAGTTCCACCCTGAAGTCGGTGCTAAACCGATTAGCCGATCCCTCTAGGACCCATTTACCGACGCCCTGCTTGATGATTTTATTGAAAGTGTCCGCGGCCGCAGGATTCCCTAATAACGTCGAACCGAAGGAATTATCGCCCGTCTGCGTTCCAGTCAGCGTAATCGTCCGCGTCGACACGCCGTCGGCCGATAGGGCTAGTAACGATGCCGCCGTGAATATGACCGGGCCCGTGCCGACCGAAGATAGCGTCAGTCCAGAACCAGAGATGGTCAAGCTGCGGTCGGTGCTTTCGCCCACGCCCGCATACTCCAAGGTGACCGGTCCTTTAAGTTGAAGTTTATCGGCTAACTGGGGATTCGCATCGCCTAAGGAAGAACCGCCGCTGCCTGTCCCCAAGGAAGTGACTACGAGTTTACCGCCCTCGAGAATAGTCGCACCAGTGTA
>CAIYAN010000132.1 GCA_903924185.1 uncultured Opitutia bacterium
CGGCTCATCATGCTCGATCAGTGTGAGGCGTTGCTCTATCAAGCTGAACAGGACCTCATTGCGGCTGGTGGTGGGGCCTTGATCTGCCCCGTTGTCGCCGACGTTACCGATGAGCCCCGGATGCGCGAAGTTTTTGCCCGGCACCGCCCCGCCTTAGTGTTGCACGCCGCAGCGCACAAACACGTGCCGATGATGGAGCCCCAACCAGGCGAAGCGCTGAAGAACAATACCCTCGGCACGGCCTTGGTGGCCGCCTTGGCTTCCGAGTTTGCGGTGACACGCTTCGTCTTGATTTCGACGGATAAGGCCATCAACCCCACCAACGTCATGGGCGCCTCGAAGCGCTTAGCGGAAATGGTGGTACAGTCCATGCAGGGCCGGCCCGGTAATGTCACGCAGTTCGTGGCCGTGCGCTTCGGTAATGTTCTCGGCTCCTCTGGATCCGTCATCCCGATCTTCCGTAAGCAGATCGCCGCGGGTGGCCCTGTCACCGTCACGCACCGGGAGGTGAAGCGTTACTTCATGACCATCCCCGAGGCCGTTGGCTTGGTGCTACAGAGCGCGACTCAGGGGGAGGGTGGCGATATCCTTGTCTTGGAGATGGGCCAGCCGCTGAAGATTATCGACGTGGCCCGTCAGCTCATCGAACTCAGCGGCTTCCGTCCAGATATTGATATCGAGATAAAGATCGTGGGACTGCGGCCGGGCGAAAAACTGGTTGAAGAGCTCCAGCACCATGGCGAGCAATACCGCACGACTAAGCATGAACGCATCTTCCGTTTCGTTGCCGCTGGTACCCCGTACGATGCGCTGGAGGGGCTGCTGTCGGACATCCGAGCCTTGCTTCCGCAGGAGAAGTCGGTCTGCAAGCAGGGTTTAAAGCGGTTGGTCCCCGAATACGTGCCCTACCTCGATTAGTTTTTACGCTTCGGGCTTCACAGGGTTAGCGGATATCGCCACGCTGAAGGCATGGCTCGCAAGTCTTCCTCCCCCGCACTGACAGTCGGCATCATCATGGGCTCGCAGTCGGATTGGGAGACGATGATCCATGCCGCCGATACTTTAAAGGGCTTAGGCATTTCTTTTGAGACCGAGGTCGTGAGTGCACACCGCACGCCGCTCAAATTAAAGGACTACGCCCTGACCGCTAAGAAGCGTGGCTTGAAGGTCATCATCGCTGGTGCTGGCGGCGCCGCCCACCTCCCAGGCATGGCTGCCGCCATGACTGTCTTGCCCGTCATGGGGGTCCCTGTCCAGTCGAAGGCCCTCGACGGCATCGACTCGCTTCTCTCGATTGTCCAGATGCCAGCGGGTATTCCCGTGCACACCTTCGCCATCGGCCGTGCGGGTGCCATCAACGCCGCCCTCGGTGCTGCCGCCATCCTTGCTTTGAACGACACCGCCCTAGCGACGCGCCTAGACCAATTCCGCGCCAAGCAGACCAAGGCAGTATTGGACAATCCCATCCCTGGCCAGAAGGGCCGGAAGCAGCGCTGAGCCATGGAACGTCCTTTGTTACCTGGTGGCACGATTGGAATTCTCGGTGGTGGTCAGCTCGGCCGGATGTCGGCCATCGCGGCACGTCGCCTCGGCTACAAGGTCAAGACCTTCGATCCCTCCGCTCAGGCCTGTGCGGCGGCCATCGCCGATGAGCACATTGCAGCGGAGTGGAGCGATACCGAGGCGTTGACGCGTTTCGCCCAGGGCTGCGGACGCATCACGCTCGAGTTCGAGAATATCCCGCCAGCAACGGTCGAGTTCGTTGCCCAATCAGTTCCGAGCCATCCCTCGGCGAAGGTCCTGGCGATCTGCCAGAACCGTCGGCGCGAAAAGGAATTCCTGCGCGCTGCCGGGATTCCATGTGCGAATTTCGCGGTCGTCACTTCGCTCGCTGAACTACAAGCCGCGGTGAAGTCGATTGGTTTCCCGTGTGTACTGAAGACTGCCGATTTCGGCTACGATGGTAAAGGACAGGTCAAGTTACCGACCGCCGAGGCGGATCTGGCCGCAGCTTGGAATAAAATCGGCGGCGCCGTGGGCGTCCTCGAGGCTTGGGTGCCGTTCCAACTCGAGATTTCCGTCTTAGTCGCGCGCACCGTCGATGGTCGCACCGCGGTCTACGATCCGGCCGAAAACATCCACCGTAACCATATTCTACACCTTTCGATTTCGCCGGCCCGCATCTCCGAAGCTACGGCCGCCGAAGCAAGGGCCTTGGCGCTCAGTATCGCCGATAAGATCCAGCTCGTCGGTCTTCTGGCCGTCGAGATGTTTGTGAAGGACGGGCGCATTGTCGTCAACGAGCTCGCTCCTCGTCCGCATAATAGTGGCCACCAGACCTTTGACGCCAACGAGACCAGCCAGTTTGAACAGCATATCCGCGCCGTGTGCGGCCTCCCGCTCGGCGGGACGAAGCCACTGCAACCCGCGGTCATGCTCAACCTCCTGGGCGATCTCTGGAAGAACGGCCAAGAGCCCGACTGGACACTAGTCCTGGCGGATCCTTCCGCCAAGCTGCACCTCTACGATAAAGGTAAGGCCGC
>CAIYAN010000133.1 GCA_903924185.1 uncultured Opitutia bacterium
GCCGACAAGGCCCTCGCTACCGCCAAGGATGAAGCCGACAAGAAGGCCGCGGAACTCTCCAAGCAACTCGAACAGGCTAAGGCCGACAGCAAGGCGGAAGCCGCTGCCGCCGCCGAGAAGGCCCTCGCCGATGCCAACGCCATGCTGAAGCAAGCAAACGAAAAGCTCGCCGCGACCGAGAAGGCCCTCGCCGACACCAAGTCCGGTGCCGACAAGAGCCTCGCCGAACTCCAGGCCGATGTTGCCAAGCAGGTCGCTGCGGCCAAGGCCGACGCCGACAAGGCCGCCGCCGAACTTCAGGCCGAAGCCGCCAAACAGCTCGAGAACTACAAGAAGGCTACCGCCGACGCCCAGGAAAAGGCCGCCACTGAAAAGTCTGCCGATAAGGCTGCGACCGAAAAGGCCCTCGCTGACGCTCGCCTCGATGCCGAAGCCAAGTTGGCCGAAGCGACCAAGGGCGCCAAGGAAGCAATCGCCGAATCCAAGCGCCGCGTCTACGCCGAACGGAACAGCCGCGTCGCCCTCCTCGAACTACGCGTCCGTACCAAGGCCATCAGCGAAGAAGAGTACAAGGCTCAGCTCACCGAGCTCCGTAAGGAATTCGCTCAGTAAGCACCTAAGGTCCTTCTACTACGAAGCCCGGCCTTGTGCCGGGCTTTTTTGTTGGAAGAGCAGACAAACCTCAGCACCTTGTCGTCATGTCGGATACGCTCGCCCGCACGCCTCTCTACGACCTCCACGCTGAACTCGGCGGCCGTTTGGTCCCGTTCGCCGGCTGGGAGATGCCCGTACAATACACGGGTATCATCGAAGAGCACATGGCCGTTCGCAAGACGGCTGGGCTCTTCGACGTCTCGCACATGGGCGAAGCGCGTATCCGCGGCCGCGATGCCGCCGCGTTCCTCGACCGTATCATGACCAATGAGCTGTCGACGCTGAAGCCCGGCGCCGCCCGCTACACATTGATGTGCCAGCCCGACGGCGGCTGCGTCGATGACCTCATCGTCTACCGCTTCTCCGAAACGGAATTCCTCATCTGCCTCAACGCCTCGAACGCCCAAAAGGATCTCGCCTGGATGCGCTCGCTCATCGGTACCGCGAAAGTCGAAGTGCTCGACGAATGCGCCGCCTGGGCCCAACTCGCCATCCAAGGCCCCCTCGCCGAACAGATCTTAGCACTGACGACTTCCCTCCCACTCGCCTCGATCCGCCGCTTCGGCTTCCTGGTCGGCGAAGTGGCCGGCGCCTCCGGTTGCGTGGTCTCCCGCACGGGCTACACTGGGTCCGCTGGTTTTGAAATCTACCTACCAGCCGCTTCCGCCACCCTCGTCGCCCGCGCACTCCTCGCCGCGGGCAAACCGCTCGGGCTCATCCCCGCCGGCCTCGGCGCCCGTGACTCACTTCGCCTCGAAGCGGGTTACCCTCTCTACGGACATGAAATCTCCGAACGGATCTCCCCGATCCAAGCCGGCCTCGGCTGGACGGTGAAGTTTACGAAGGCGCAATTCGTCGGCCGCGAAGCGCTCCGCCGCCAAGCCGAAGGCGGCCCGCCGTCTTCTGTGGTCATGTTCTCCCTCGATGACCGCCGTATCGCCCGCCAAGGGGCTATCGTCTTCGCCGGCGACACCGCCGTTGGCGAAGTGCTCTCGGGCACGCTTTCCCCTGTCCTCAATAAGCCCATCGGCACCGCCCTCGTCGCCGCTGGCTTCACGGGTTCATCCGAACTGACGGTCGACATCCGCGGTACGCGCTTGCCGCTGCACATCTCGGTCGAACCGTTTGTAAAATAAATCGTCCGCTTTCTATATCATCACACCATGAGCCAAGTCCCCGCCAATCTCCGCTACACCAAGGAACACGAATGGATCCGCCTCGAAGCCGACGGCACCGCCACCATCGGCATCACCGACCACGCGCAAGCCGCGCTGGGTGACGTGACGTTCGTCGACCTGCCCAAAGTAGGCAAGAGCTTCGCCGCCGGCGAGGTCTTCGGCACGGTGGAATCGGTCAAGGCCGCCTCCGACCTCTATAGCCCAGTCTCCGCGGAAATCGTCGAGGCTAACACGGGGCTCAATGACACGCCCGACCTCGTCAACCGCGAGCCCTACGGCGGCGCTTGGATGATCCGCGTGAAGTTAAAGAATCCCGCCGAAGCGGCCCAGCTGCTCGACGCCGCGGCCTACAGCGCCACACTCTGAGCCCGTTCGGCTACAAGCCGACTTTCTTCATGTCGTTCGCCGCCGTCCATGCCGCCCATTCTTGGGATGATGTGCTGGCCGGCGTGCACGCAAAGTCCGACGCCGACGTCCGCCGTGCCCTCGCCCGCGCGGCCCAAGGGGTGTGCGACTTAGCGGACTTTAAGGCACTGATCTCACCCGCGGCGGCCCCTCACTTAGAGGAGATGGCTCGCCTCAGCCAAGCGCGGACGGTCCGCCGGTTCGGCCGCACGATGCAACTGTTCGCGCCCGCTTATCTTTCGAACGAGTGCCAGAATATCTGCACGTATTGCGGCTTCTCCGCAGGCAATAAGGTCGCCCGCCGTACGCTGAGTCCGGGCGAAATTCTCGTCGAGGCCGGCGCCCTTAAGAAATTAGGCTTCGACCACTTACTCTTGCTCACCGGCGAATCCACGAAGGTGGCGCTGCCGTTCTTCGTGGCGGCCCTCGACCTACTCCGCCCACACTTCGCGTCCTTGTCCATCGAGGTCCAGCCGCTGGAGACCGAGGAATACGCCGAGCTTCGCCGGCACGGGCTCAACGCGGTCCTGGTCTATCAGGAAACATACCACCGCGAGACGTATAACCTCCACCACCCTAAAGGGCGGAAGTCCGACTTCCTTTACCGCCTCGACGCCCCGGATCGCGTCGGTGAAGCCGGGGTCCATAAGATCGGGCTCGGGGCTCTTTTCGGCCTCGAGGACTGGCGCGCTGAATGTTTCTTCACGGCCCTCCACCTGCAGTGGCTCGAGCGCAAACACTGGCGCAGCCGCTTCAGCGTGTCGTTCCCACGTATCCGCCCACATGAGGGCGACATCGAACCGAAGGTCGAGATGACCGACCGCGATCTCGTTCAGGCGATCTGTGCGTTCCGTCTATTTAATAGCGAATTAGAATTAACGCTCAGCACCCGTGAACGCCCAGCCTTCCGCGATCAGGTCTGCAAACTGGGCATCACCGCGATGAGCGCAGGCTCGCATACCAATCCCGGCGGGTACTCCGAGGGCCGCGAGGCGTCCCTCGAACAGTTCGCCATCGACGATAGCCGTTCGCCCACCGAAATCGCCGCGATGCTCCGCACCGCCGGCTTCGAACCGGTCTGGAAAGACTGGGATCCTTCTTACGATCGCCCGGAGGCGCAGCTGACATGAGCCCACTCCGTGCTTGGATCGACCCAGCGCAAGCGGGGACCGCCACGACCGGCTCCCGCCTAAGCCTATCCGGCGAAGAGAGCGCCCACTTGGTCCGCAGCCTGCGTGCTCGGCGCGGCGACCCACTGGTGCTACTCGATGGCGAAGGCCATCTCCTGGAAGGTAAATTAGAGTCCGCCGACGGTGAAGGCTCCGTCGTCGAGGTGACCCGTACGCGCATGGTGGAGCGAGTCCGCCCATCCATCACCGTCGCCCAAGGGATGCCCAAGGGCGGCACGATGGACGACTTAGTCCGCGGCGTCTGCGAGGCGGGCGCCAGCGAAGTGGTACCGCTCGAAACCGCCCGCTGTGAGGTGAAGCTCGATGCCGATCGCGCCCGCACCCGCACGATGCGCTGGCAACAACAGGCGGTCGAGGCGTGTAAGCAATCGGGTCACCCCTGGCTCGCACACGTCGGCTCGCCGATGCGCTTCGACGCTTGGCTCGCCACGCTACCACCCTCCGCTCCCGGCGAACTCCGCTTAACCGGTTCGCTGGAGTACGACGCGCAACCCGTCGGCGAACTCGACTTCGCGTCCGCAACGAAAGTGCTTTGGCTCATCGGTCCGGAGGGAGATTTGACCGCGTCCGAATACACGGCGGCCCGCGCCGCAGGATTCCGCCCAGTAGTGCTCGGGCCGACGGTCTTACGTGCGGAAAATGCGGCCTTGGCCTGCGTGGTGATCACGCAAGCCTTGGCTCACCGCCGCTAAGTTCGCTTACTTAACCTCCTCAAACTTGAGGATAGTCTGCGCCGGAGCATACGCGGCCGCGAGCGTGGCGACGTGCTGAGCGTGCTCGACTTCCGAAGCCTTCACGACGGCTTCCATGTCTGTCTTGGCTTCCTTGCCGTGAAAGAGCTTCTGAATCTGCTTAGTCTCGTAGGCCTGCTTGTCACCGACGGCCTTCCAAATCTTATCGAAGGTAGGCTTCGTCGGGCCCTGCGGGAATTCAGCAGCGAGGTTGATGCCGCGCGCCAAGTCAGCCGTGGCAAAAACCTTCGACTGCTCACCCCAGGTGACTTTGACCTGCGCGCCCTTCACGCCAGTTACCTTGAGGGTCAGGCGATTGAAACGGTTTTGGAAATCACTCAGGGCCAAGCCCGCGGCGAGGGTGTTATCCTTCGCGATGTCGCCCGACTCGAAGGAGCAAGGGAGGCGTTCGCTACGCAAGGCGTAGGAGCCATCAGCTTGACGAGTGGCGGCTTGGCCGTTCTTTGCCTGCACGCTGCCCGTCGGGAGGTCGATTTCAACCGTCCCGAGGTCGCCATCTAAGCCTAACGCTTTGAGATAAGCGGTGGCCATCATGACGTGGCCAGCCCAACCGGGGTGGACGCCGTCGTTACCTTCCAGCTTAAAGGTGTCGCCATGCTTGGCACGGCTTTCGTAGCCCTTAGCCAACATGGGCCAATAAACGTCGGCAAAGGTGACTTGCTCGGCTTCAGCGATTTCAATGTCGATATTGCGGAACTGCAGGAGCGCGAGGTTAAGGGTCTCCCAAGTGCCCTTGGCACTCTTGACCCATGGCGGCACGGAATGAATCGTCCCCGATGAACCCAGCACGACGCGCGCACCCGCGGCCTTGAAGGCTTGGACAACCTTGGTCTGGTTCTTGCGGTAGTCCTCGCCGATGGCAGCCTCGAAGGGCACGTAGCGGAAATCATTCATACCATAGCAAGTCGATGCGATTGTCGGTTTAAAGCGGAGGACGTCGTTCTTCATGCGACCCGCAAAACCAGCGGCGGTCTCACCGCTCCAACCGTACTGCCGACATTTGACCGCGAGGTCCGGACGGGCCGCCGCGAGGTAGGCCTCGAGCAGGCGGCTATACATTTTCTGCTCGGTAATGGAGTCACCACAAATGGCGTAGCGGTCGCCCTTCTGCAGGAGCAGCGTCTTAGCCTCCGGGGCCAGATGGCCCAGGTAGACGTCCGGCACGCCGGGCGGTAACGGCTGGCGTTCACGGGCGCCGAGGGAGACGGCAGCCAAGATTAGGGCAGCAAGGAAGCGGGGCATGGGTTAAAGGTAATTCACGCCCAGCAGTAATCGAACCCCTTTTTTTGTGGGGCGGACTTGATTTCCCGTCCGAGTTCTGTAACAGTGATTGTCCCCTGCAGTGTTCGATAACCGCGGCAGCCTCCGTCTCCTACGAACATAATAATCGGGAGGTGCGACCCGACCGGCCTCGTCCGAGCCGTGGCAACGTACCGCCCACCTTAATCCAGGAAAAACTGGAGCTCCAATCGGAACCGGCACAGGCGGGGGACCCTTTAATGAGAGTGTAGCGGATGGGGGATGGATTTCAGAGTACAGAGTACGGATTACAGAGGACGGAGGACAGAGCGGCATTCCTTCTCATCTCCCTACCCTCGACT
This sequence comes from uncultured Opitutia bacterium, assembly GCA_903924185.1. Classification (GTDB taxonomy): domain Bacteria; phylum Verrucomicrobiota; class Verrucomicrobiia; order Opitutales; family UBA953; genus UBA953. The sequence continues at coordinate 5,781 of CAIYAN010000133.1, forward strand.
CAGCCCTCGACTCCGTCATCGACTCAGCCCTCCTTCCTCTAACTCTTAACTCAAACTCAGCGGACCGCCCTTACACAGGGCTGGGTTGCCGAAGGCGTCCAAGCGATGGCCGAAGGCATGCGCCAGAGCGAGGTGTAACCGGTTGTGTGCGGCCTTGGTGAATTTGAGGGCGCGGCCGGTCTTGAAACCTAAGCCGCCACCAATGAGCACCCAGGGGATATCCTCGAGGGCATGGCTGTTACCCTTCCCGAGCTCGTTCGTCCAGATGATCGTCGTGTGGTCGAGCATCGAACCCGTGCCATTGGGCTCCGGGGTCTCTTGGAGGCGCTTAGCTAGGAAGGCAATCTGCTCGGCGAACCAAGTGTTGATCTTCGTGAGCTTCTCCACCGAGCCAGTATTCAGGTCGGGGTCGTGCGAGAGCGAGTGGTGACCTTCCTCGATACCGATCCACTTCATGCGGATACTGCCTACGGAGTTACTGAACTGGAAGGTCGCCACGCGGGCTAAATCGTTCTGGAAAGCGCTGACGAGGAGTTCGGTCTGCATCTTCGTGATGACTGGGATATTATCGTTCTCCATCATCACACCGATTGCCGGCGAAGTGGGAACGATCAAGGCACCGGAGGTCTGTTGTTCCTTCATGTTGCGCTCCAACTCGCGCAAGGCCGTCGTATGCTGGTCGAGCAAGCCGCGGTCCTTGGCATCGACCGCCCGTGCAACCGTCGCGAGGTCATCCCGGAGGCCGTCGAGAACGGAGACCATGCTTTCGCTTTCCTTCATCTGGCCATAGAGCTTATCAAAGAGGTCGTAAGGATTAGAAATTGGGGCGACGGGCTGGTTGGCGCCGACATAACTCCAACGCGTCCAGGGGTCGGCGCGATTGCCGACTGAAATCCCGATTTCCAACGACCCCATGCGCGTCTTGGTCGCAGGCTTCGACTGGAGGAAGCGGCGGATTTCTTGGTCGATCGAGGGTCCGCTCGCCCAGCCTGCGGGCTGTCCGCCCCCGCCCATGATATTACCAGGGAAGAGTTCGATGCCGGTGAGCAGGCAGCTCATGCCACGCATGTGCGAATCGCCATCGCCGCGGACCAGATTATTCACGCCCTTCAGCGTAAGCATCTTGTCCTTAAAGGGCGCCAAGGGCTGCAGGATCCGCTTTAACTTAAAGTTACTGCCCTCGCCTTCGGGCCAGAACTCCGACGGCACCGTGCCGTTCGGCGAGAAAACGAAGATCACGCGCTGCTTAGCAGCAGTCGGCTCAGCGGCCTGAAGGGAGGTCAAGCCACCGAGTAGCGGTAGCGCAGCGGCGGATAAGCCAAGTTTGCGCAAGAAGGCGCGGCGATTTTGGAGGTTCATAAAGGGAAGGTCGGGTCAGGTTACTTCTGGAGGGCGGCGACCACCGCGACCTCGATCGCGAGGTTGCGCACGTGACAATGGTCGCGACGGAAACGTTCCGTGAGCTGGCTCAGTAATTCGGGTGAGTAAGCGGTCGTGGGCTGCTTAACCATCGTCTGAAAGAGGTTGCGGACGAAGCCCGTTTGCCCGGCTAGGCTCTCGGCGGCGTGGACCGCGACATCGCGCGCACCCGTGAGGGTCAACTCCGTCCCATCGGCGGCGATGTAGGGGGAGACCGTATTTACGGGCTTGGCGTTGTCCGTCTCACGGATCCGCCCGACGGCGTCAAAGCGTTCAAAACTGAAACCGAGCGGGTTAATCGTGATGTGGCACGACTGACAGGCGGGCTTGGCCGTGAGTTCGGTCACCTTCTCCCGCATGGTGAAGGAGGGGTCAAACTTATCGTCCATGAAAGCAATCGCCATGGGCGGCGGCTTCAGCATGCGGCCCAAGATATTACGCGACAGGAAAACACC
>CAIYAN010000134.1 GCA_903924185.1 uncultured Opitutia bacterium
GGCTTCCTTGGCGAGCGCGGCATTCAGGTTCGTCACGTAAGCGTTGTGGTGCTTGCCGTGGTGGATCTCCATCGTGGCCTGGTCGATGTGCGGCTCGAGGGCGTTGTGGGCGTAGGGCAGGGGAGCGAGGGTGTAGGACATAGGATGAGGGGAAGGGGGAATGGGGGTGGAAGAAGAGGTTTGGGCGGAGAGCGGAGTGGCGGCGAAGGCCGCGGCAGCCATTGAGGTCTGCTTGAGAAAGTCGCGGCGATCCATGGCAGTTAACGATGACGAAACCCGGCCGGGGTCAAGCCGGGTCGGAGGTTTCCCGGCCCCGTTTCATATTAAAGTATGCTTGGAGGATTTCCTTACAGGGGACTTCGAGGACTCCGCCGACGGCGTTGACGCGGTGATTGAGTTTGGGGAGCGCGTGCAAGGAAGTAGCCCCGCCCATGCAACCCATTTTGGGGTCGCCCCAAGCGTAGACCACGCGGCCGAGTCGGCTCATGATGGTAGCACCTGAGCACATGGGGCAGGGCTCCTTGGTCACATAGAGGGTGCAATCATTGAGCCGCCAGTCGCCAATTTTGTGAGCGGCCTGGGTGATGGCTAACATCTCGGCGTGGGCGGTCGGGTCGTTGGAGCGTTCGACCTCATTGTGGGCGGCGGCGATGATTTCACCACCGCGTTCGATGATGGCCCCAATCGGGACTTCGTCGATGCGCCACGCGTCCACGGCGAGATTGAACGCCAAAGCCATGTAAAAGGCATCATCCCGGACCAGTTGGGACGGGCGGAGCTTCTCAAAGGGGCAGGTGAGGCCGGGGCGGGATGTTGGGCTTTCTCCTTCCATCGCTGCAGAATCACCGTCTAGGCCGCGGAGGCAAGCGGGTAGGCGGTCTTACTACAGTGATTGACTCGGCGCCATCCTGCGCATGGATAGGGGAATACAAGGCATGGCTGAAGAACCCCTGATCGAACTCGAAGGCAAAATCCTGCAAGTGCTCCCTGGCACCATGTTCCGGATTGAGCTCCCTAATAAGCACGTGGTGCTGGGACGTATCTCTGGCCGCCTGCGGAAGAACTTTATCCGCATTAACCCGGGTGACCGCGTGAAGGTCGAAATGAGCCCGGCCGACCTGACGCAGGCCCGCATTATCTTTCGCCTGCGAGATACTGCCCCGCGCCTGGGTCCCCCGCCCAAGCGTCGCTACTAAGCTTTCTCAGAACAAGCCCGGTACCCCCGGGTTTTTTCTTGCACGCCCCTTCGGCTTAATCCATTTATCATTACTTAACTACTAATCATTAACCCCAATGGCTATCTATAACAGCGTCATCGACACCATCGGTCGTACCCCTCTGGTGCGTCTGAACAAGGTCACCGCCGGTCTCAACGCCGAGATCCTGGTGAAACTAGAATACTTCAACCCGCTCTCGAGCGTGAAAGACCGTATCGGTCGCGCGATGGTCGACGCTGCGGAGCGCGATGGCCGCCTCAAGCCAGGAGGCACCATCGTTGAGCCCACCTCGGGTAATACGGGTATCGCCCTCGCGTTCGTCGCCGCCGCTCGCGGTTACCGCTGCGTCCTGACGATGCCGGAAACGATGTCCGTCGAGCGTCGCGTGCTTCTGCGTATGCTAGGCGCTGAAATCGTTTTGACCCCTGGTGCCAAGGGTATGCGCGGTGCCATCGAGCGCGCGACGCAACTTCGCGAAGAGATCGGCAGCACGGCGTTCATGCCGATGCAGTTCGATAATCCCGCCAATCCCGAAGCGCATCGTCGCACCACGGCCGAAGAAATCTGGGCTGACACCGAAGGCAAAGTAGACGCCATCGTAGCCGGCGTCGGCACGGGCGGTACCATTACCGGCGTCGCCTCCGTCATCAAGGGCCGTAACCCCAAGTTCCTCGCCATCGCGGTCGAGCCTTCGGCTAGCCCGGTAATCACGCAGACCCGCAGTGGCCAGCCCGTGCAGCCTGCGCCGCACAAGATTCAGGGTATCGGCGCGGGCTTCGTCCCGAAGAATTGTGACCTCTCGCTCCTCGACGAAGTCGTCCTGGTCTCCAACGAAGACGCCTTCGCCACCGCCCTCGACGTGTCGGCCCGCGAAGGCCTCGCGGTCGGTATCTCGTCCGGTGCCAACATCTGGGCCGCCCTTCAGCTCGCCAAGCGTCCAGAGTTCGCTGGTAAGCGCATCGTCGCGATCGCCTGCAGCCCGAGCGAGCGCTACCTCTCGACCGCCCTGGCCGAGAAGATTCGCGCCGAAGTCACTGCGCTGACCGCTTCGTAAGCCGTCCGCCGAGCTGACCCAACCAAGGCCTGCGTCGTAAGACGTGGGCCTTTTTATTAGAATTAGCGGATAGGGGATGGGGGTAGCGGATGGGGGATAGGGCATGGGGGATAGGGATAGGGGCGCGACTGCGTCGCGTCCGTTGGCCATTCAAAGGTAGGGGCGTGGTTTACCGCGCCCTCCTCGAGTGGAGGGCAAGGCGAAGCCCTGCCCCTACCCAAGACAGAAAGCAGTTGGGTTTCTCTGCCTGCCCGCGAACGGACGTAACGCGGTCGCACCCTACCTATCCGCTTCTGGCTTGCCTCCGCCGCCCATGAAGTGAACATCCGTTCACCTTATGGTAGATATCCGGAATGCCATCCCATTCGACCCGCAGTGGGCGCTGGCCTTGCCGTTCCTAGAAACTCAGGTCGCCGCCGGCTTTCCTTCGCCGGCCGATGACCACAGTGAGCGGCGGCTCGACCTCAACGAGCACCTGGTGCGGCGACCCTTGTCGACGTTCTTTCTGCGCGTCGAAGGCGAGTCGATGTCCGGGGCGGGCATTATGCCCGGCGACATGCTGGCAGTCGATAAGGCCGCCCCGCCGCGGGACGGCGCCGTGGTCGTGGCCGAGGTCGATGGTGAGTTCACGGTGAAGCGCTTAGCCCGTGCCCATGACGGCACCTGGCGATTGTGCGCCGAGAGTCGCGACTGGCCGACGGCGGCCTTGCCGTGCGGGGAACGTTTCCGTATCTGGGGAGTCGTCGTCGCGGTGGTGCGACGTTGCTGACATGCTCCGCGCCCTCGCCGACTGCAATAACTTCTACGCCTCCTGCGAGCGCGTGCTGGATCCGTCGTTGATTGGCGTACCCATCGTGGTGCTGTCAAATAACGACGGGTGCGTCGTGGCGCGCTCTAGCGAGGCCAAGCGTCTCGGCATCCCGATGGGGGCGCCTTACTTCGAAGTAAAGCGCGTGTGCGAGGCGCATAGCGTCAAGGTGTTCTCGTCCAACTTCGGCGTCTACGGCGAGTTCTCCGAGCGGGTGATGGCTGTTCTCGCCGAGCATGCACGTGACTTCGAATCCTATTCAATCGACGAGGCCTTCCTGGGCTTTCCCGATATGCCCGAGGCCGATGCGCGTGCGTTAGGTTTACGCATTCGCACCGATGTGCTGAAACGCACAGGCATCGCGGTGTCCATGGGAATGGGCGCTACGAAGGTGCTGTGCAAACTGGCCAATGAACGGGCGAAGTCCGACCCCGATGCAGGTGGTTGCTTGGTCGTACCGTTTGATATCGAGGGCCGTCGGGCCTTTTTGCGAGGCGTCGAGGCAGAGGATATCTGGGGCGTGGGACCCGGACTCGGCGCCCGCTTGCGGTCCCATGGTATCCTTACCGCCGCTGA
>CAIYAN010000135.1 GCA_903924185.1 uncultured Opitutia bacterium
AGCGGTAAAGCCCGTCCATCCAGCGGTGTTCGAGGAGATGATAGGTGCGGGGCGAGACGACCTGCAGGGCATCGGCACCACGGACGGTGCCGTAGAACTTGAGGGCGCCACCGAAACCGAACACCAAGGCGAGGAGACCGACAATCGTCGAGGGGGCGGTGAAGCTAAAATGCATTTCTTCGAGCGAGGCGTGGACGACCTGTAACGACGAGGCAGGAATGAGGTAGTGCGCAGCGAAACCGGCGCCCACGGCAAAGACTAAACCGAGGACCGTGATGGGCAGCGTCATCGTCCAAGGCGATTCATGCGCATGCTCGGCGGCTTCGGAGTTGGCTTCGCCGAGGAAGACGAGACGAATCATGCGGCCACTGTAGAGGCAGGTCGCCAGTGCCGCGATCGCGAGGAAGGTAAAGACGGGCAAGTTATGACCATGCCAAGCCGCTTCGATGATGGCATCTTTGGAATACCAGCCGGCAAAGAACGGGACGGCGCAGTTCGAAAGCGTCGCCGCGATAAAGGTCGCCGCGGTGAGCGGCATCTTCTTGAGCAAACCGCCCATCTTGAGCATATCCTGTTCGTGGTGGCAGCCATGGATGACCGAGCCAGCACCGAGGAAGAGCGTGGCTTTAAAGAAGGCGTGCATCGCCATGTGCAGGACGGCGAGGTCGGGGCGGCCGAGGCCAATGGCACAGCCCATAATGCCGAGGTGCGCTAAGGTCGAGTAGGCTAGCGACTTCTTGATGTCCGTCTGCGCCAGGGCACAGAGGCCAGCGAGCGCGGCCATGCCGGCACCAGAGATTGCGATCCATTGTAGGACTTCCGGGGCGAGCAGGAAGCTCACGCGCGCCATAAAGAACACGCCGGCTGCCACCATCGTTGCGGCGTGGATCAGTGCCGAGACCGGCGTCGGGCCCGCCATCGCGTCCGTCAGCCAAACATGTAAGGGGAACTGTGCAGACTTCCCGAGGAAGCCGCACATGAGCAAGGCACCCACCGCGACCGGGACGGTGGAGCCAGCAGCGGCCTTGAGCGCAACAAAGTCGAGCGTGCCGTATTCCTTCAGACAGAGCGCGATGCCGAGGATGAAGCCCAGGTCACCGATGCGGTTCGTGATGAAGGCCTTCTTCGAGGCGGCGGCAGCGAAGTCCTTGTCGAAGTAATGTGCGATCAGCATGTACGAGCTGAAGCCCACCAGTTCCCAGAAGATGAACGTCATCAGCAGGTTGTCGGCGACGACAATCCCGAGGATTGAGAACATGAAGATCGAGAGCCCCGCGAAGAAACGGCCGCGGGCAGCATCTTCTTGCATGTAGCCGACAGAGAACAAGTGAATCCACGCGGCTACGAACGTGACCACGAAGAGCATCAGGCGCGCGTTGGCGTCGATGAGGTAGCCGAAACCGAGGGAGATTTCCCCGAGCTTCGCCAAATCGACGTGCCATTTGACGTCGCCCGTGGACTGCAGGAGTAACTGCAGCGAAAGGCCTGCGATGGTGAAGGCCGTGGCGGTCGAGAACCAGGCAGCGATGGCACCCGAGCGTCGCAGGAACAGCGCGGACAACGCGGCGGCGCCGAGGGGCAGGAATAGGATCCAGTGGACCAGGGACGAAAAGTCAGGAGACATCGGAAAAGCTTAGTCGCGGAGGGTGACGAGCTCGTCGGACTTCACGCTACCACGGCGGCGGTAGAGGGCGACGATCAGGGCGAGGCCCACCGCGACTTCGGCCGCCGCGACGGTGATAATGAAGAAGACGAAAATCGCCCCGTCCATCGTGCGGTTGAAGCGCGAGAAGGCGACGAGCGCGAGCGTGGCCGCGGTCAGCATGAGCTCGAGGCACATGTAGACGACGAGCAGGTTGCGGCGGACGAGCACGCCCGTCAGGCCGAGTGCAAAGAGCAGCCCAGCGAGGAGCAGGTGATGGGCAAGGGTAGTATTTTCCATGGCGGCGGGCTTAGGCGTTCTCGTCGACGGGGTCTTTGCTCAAGGACACGACGCCGACAAGGGCGACGAGGAGGAGGAAGCCGGCGATTTCGAGGGGCAGCAGGTACTTAGTATAAAGGAGCCGACCGAAGCCCTTGGCGGCGGTCACGAATTCGCTCGGGCTCACGCTGAGTTCGGGCGGAGTCGCGCCAGCGGCGGTGCCGGGGACAGCGCCCGACCACACGAAGAGCCAGACGGCGCCCGCTGCGAGGAAGAAGAAAACCGCTAAGCCGAGGGCGGCCGATTTCCAGGGATAGCCTTCGGCCGATTCCGCAGTGTCCGTGAGTAACATAATCACGAAGAGGAAGAGCACCATCACGGCGCCCGCATAGACGAGCACCTGGAGGACGCCGAGGAAGTAGGCGTCTAGTAGAAAGAAGTCCGCCGCTACCCCGACGAGGGCGAGGATCATCCCCATCGCTGAGGTGACCGCATTGCGGCTCAGGACCAAGAGGGAGGCCGCACCGAGAGTCAGCGCAGCGAAGAAAATAAACAGGCCGTCCGGCATGTTTTGAACCTAGGACGGGGGGGCACCTTGGAAAGGAGAAAACGAATTAAAAGCCGTTTTGTGGCGTTTTTTGAGGGCAGGGGGACTTCTGACCCAGAGGACAGGCCCTAAATCCCGTTTAACGACTGAAATCTATCAATTAAGCCCCGTGCAAGGGGCGGTGGCGCTTCATGACGCAGGAGGGGTGCGTCTGAATGACTTCCCCTGCGTCAAAGTCTTTAGACCAGTCTGGGAAGAAGGCATCAGCCTCGGGTTCGAGGTCGACGTGGGTTAAGAGTAGCTCGGTGCACCAGGGGAGGGCCTCGGCGTAGAGGGCGGCGCCGCCGGCCAAATAGAGGGTGAGTTCCGGCACGAGGCGGGCCGCTTCTGACCAATCGCGGGCGACGAGGACCCCAGGGGCTGCCGTGAAGCCGCTTCGGCTGAGGACGATGGTGGTGCGACCCGGGAGCGGGCGACCGATCGACTCATAAGTCTTGCGCCCCATCAACAGGGCTTGGCCCATGGTGGTGCCTTTGAAGAACGCGAAGTCCTCTGGGATGCGCCAAGGTAACTTGTTATGCAGGCCGATGCCGCGATTACGCGCGACAGCGGCGATAGCGATGAGCGGACGTCCGAGCTGCACAGGCTTAGATGGCGACGGGGGCCTTGATGCCCGGATGCGGGTCGTAGCCTTCGATGGAAATATCTTCGAACGTGAACGCGAAGAGGTCCTTCACGTTCGGGTTTAGCACCAGGCGGGGCAGGGGACGCGGCTCGCGCGAGAGCTGCAGATCCACTTGGTCTACGTGATTAGAATAGATGTGGGCGTCGCCGAAGGTATGCACGAAATGCCCTGGTTTCAGGCCCGTAACCTGCGCCAGCATGTGCGTGAGTAAGGAGTAGCTAGCGATATTGAAGGGCACCCCGAGGAAGAGGTCAGCGCTACGCTGGTAGAGCTGGCAGCTCAGGCGGCCGTCCTCCGACACATGGAATTGGAAGAGCGTGTGGCACGGCGGTAAAGCGACATGGTCGGCCTCCTGCGGATTCCAGCCCGTGACGAGGTGCCGGCGGCTGGCGGGGTTCTTCTGGAGTTGTTCGATGAGTCGCTTGATCTGGTCGACGCCATTATCAGCGTAGGTGCCATCGGGGTTTTTCGTCGCACCGAAGCGGCGCCATTGGTGGCCGTAGACGGGGCCGAGGTCGCCTTCCTGGCGGCCAAAGCGTCCACACTGTTCCGCCGTCGCCCACTCGTTCCAGATGCTCACCCCGCGTTCGGTTAACCAGCCGTTATCAGTGCGGCCAGCGAGGAACCAGAGGAGCTCTTGGATGATGGAGCGGGTGTGGACCTTCTTCGTCGTGACGAGCGGGAAGCCTTGGGCGAGGTCGAAGCGCAGCTGGGCGCCAAAGATCCCGCGGGTGCCAACCCCCGTACGGTCGCGACGGACTTCCCCGGTTTCCTTCACGTGGCGGAGTAAGTCGAGATACGCCTTCATGAGTCCTCGGTTATTCCCCGGAATGGCTTCTCCGCAATACGGAAAGCCTGGTGGGCCCCGAACCTTTCGCCCTTGCCAGCCCGCCCGCCTGAAGGCACCCCTAACGGGAGTCATCATGAGCGAAAAGACCGACCTCAACGCGATCTCCCACGACCTCCATGCGGTGCGTCAGGAGAAACTAGCCCAACTCCGGGCGGCGGGCGAAGACCCGTACCGGGCCGAGTGG
>CAIYAN010000136.1 GCA_903924185.1 uncultured Opitutia bacterium
GGCCATGGGGGTAGTTTGCTGAGCCTTATGACGTGGCAACACCGAATGGCCACTTGCCAGCCGTCCCGGTCTGGTTTCTCTCGTGTCACGCATGTCCGACCGTCCGGTCCAGTCTGCGGCCCCGCGTGAGCTCGGGCCGACGTCCTACCAAGACTTCGTCTCGGCCGAGACCTTTCCGCTCGAGCTCGGCGGCGAACTGCCTGGCCTGACGCTTCGCTATGAGACCTACGGGAAATTGCTCCCCGATAAGTCTAATGCGATCTTAGTGCCGCATGCGCTCAGCGGTGACCACCATTTGGCTGGTCGGTATACCCCCGAAGACCCTAAGGCTGGTTGGTGGGATCATTTCGTCGGTCCCGGTAAGGCCATCGATACCGATCGTTTCTTCGTCATCGGCGTGAACTGCCTCGGGGGCTGCCGTGGCTCCACTGGTCCGCTTTCCATCGACCCCCGGACGGGTCAACGGTTTGGCGGCTATTTTCCCGAGATCACTTTAGGCGACATCGTCCGCGGTCAACGGTTGGTGCTACACCATCTTGGCATTAAGAAACTCCATGCCGTCGTCGGCGGTTCCATGGGCGGCATGCAGGCGTTACTGTGGTCCGGCGATTATCCCACGGAGGTGGGCCGCATCGCGATCTTGGCCGCCGGTCTCAGCCAGTCGCCTATGGCCATCGCCCTCAACGCGGCCTCCCGGGCCTGCGTGGAAACAGACCCTAATTTTCGCGGGGGCCATTACACCCCCGGCGAAGGACCGGACTCCGGTTTGGCCGTCGGCCGTATGATCAGCCATATCAGCTACCTTTCTTCCGCGGCGTTCGATCAGAAGTTCGGCCGGGCCCGCGTGCCCGGCGCTCAGCCTAAGGACTCCGTCTTCTGGCAGGTGGAAAATTACCTGAATCACCAAGGCCAGGCTTTCGTAAAGCGCTTCGACGCCAATAGCTGGCTCCGCATCACCCGGGCCGTCGACCGTTTCGACTTAACCGCCCGCGCGGCCGCGGGCCGTTTGTTCCAGCCAGCTGGCCCTGAAGTCCTGGCGATCGGCTTCTCTAGTGATTGGCTTTACCCGACGAGCGAGCTCCGCATGGTCGTCGCGGCGGCGACGGCGGTGGGCGTAAATGCGGCCTACTTGGAAGTGATGACCGATGCCGGCCACGATGGCTTCCTGCTGCCCGATACGGGCTTGAGCGTCCGTCTACACGCCTTCCTCGGCTAAGTCAGAGCAGCGGTGCCAAGGTCTTCGAGATGGCTTCAATCATCCGGCCTCTCCAGGTTCGACTCCGGCGGTAGAGGTCCTCGGAGTAAGGCGAAGACTCGGCCACCAGACTCGCCACGAAACTTTGTACCGCGGCCAACGCCGCTGGGTCGCGCACGACGGCCGCAATCTCGTAGTTGAGGAAGAGCGAACGCATGTCGAGGTTCGCCGAGCCGATGATCAGGCTCTCGTCGTCGGCGATGAAGAGCTTGGCGTGCAGGACGTCGGGCTGGAAGAAGAGGATTTCGGCCCCGGCTTCCTTGAGCTGGCGTAGATACCAGCGGCGCGCGAAGTCGAGGAGGCGATGGTCGGAGCGGCGTGGGACCAGCACGCGGACGCGCCGGCCCTTGGCGGCGGCGGCCACGAGTAGCCGGAAGAGTGCTTTGTCCGGTACGAAGTAGGGCGTAACGATAGTGATCGAGACGCGGGCGTTCTCAATCAACGCGACATATTTCTCCCACAAGGGATCGTTCACGCAGTCGGGGCCCGAGGCGATGACTTCAACGTCGACCTCGCCTTGGGGGGCAGGTTGGTTGCGCAGGAGGTCCGCGAAGGTCGCGGGATCGGCGTCCGTGGCTTGGCACCAATCCGCGATAAAGACTTGCTCGAGCGCCGCGGCCGCGGGCCCGGCTAAGCGGAACGAGCAGTCGCGGAAGCGCCGGTTGGAGGGCTCACGCCCCATGTAGGCGAGCCCAAGGTTCTGTCCGCCGATGATGGCGACCTGGCCGTCGAAGACCGCAATCTTCCGGTGATTGCGCCAATTCGCGGAGCCCTTGCCTTGCATCGGCAGGACAGGGTTGAAGCGCGCCACTTGTCCGCCCGCCTTGACCAGCGTGCGCCCAAGGCGCAACGGCGTACCCCAGCTGCCGACGGCATCCACCAGTAGCCGTACTTCCACACCTTCCCGTGCGCGGCGCACGAGTAAACTTCTGATTTCACGACCGACAGCGTCCGGGGAGAGGATGTACGTGGAGATATGGATCCGGTGACGGGCGGCGAGAATCTCGGTATGCAAAGCTTCTAAGGTGTCGTGGCCGTGTCTATCGCCCAGCATGCGGAAGGCATTGCCCGCCGAGGTCACGGGGCCCGCCAGCCGCCGCGCCGCGGCCTGGATGCGTTGCTTCGCTTTTGCCAAGGCGCTGTGCTTGCGGCCGCCGAAGAGGAAAATCACCGTGGCGGTGATGAGCGGGAAGAACAGCACCGCCGGCCCCCAGAGCAACGCATAGCTCAGCGTAACGCGCGCGCGGACGACCCGGATAATGACAAATAGGCCAGCGACTAGACGTAACCCGAGCCACATGTTTTCAGCGTCGAGCGCGAAGGGCAGGGGATTGGTCCAGACCAACATGTCAGGAAACTAGCGGACACCCCGGGCCATGGGCACAAAAAAAGACCCCGGTTGCCCGGGGTCTTGTTGGGAGCGCGGTGAACGCTTAGTTGCCAGCCTTGTCGAGCAAGTCGCCGAGGCTGTTGAAGTCGCCGCTGCCCGCGGAGGACGAACCGCCCGTCGACTGCGCCGGAGCGCCACCCGTGGACGGGCCCTTGATGCGCTCGTAGGAGCTGATTTCGGCCTGCAGACGCTCTGGGTCGTAGTTCGCGGCCTTAATCGAGAGACCGATGCGGCGGTCTTCCTTGTCGATCTTGATGACGCGAGCCGTGACTTCCTGGCCGACCTTGACGATGTCCTTGACGTTCTCAACGCGCTGTTCGGCGAGCTGGGAGACGTGCACCAGGCCATCGATTTCGTCGGAGAGTTCGATGAAGGCACCGAAGTTGGCCACCTTGGAGACCTTGCCGTTGACGAGGTCGCCGATGCGGTACTTGCGGTCGATTTCGCTCCACGGATCCTGCTGGGTCTGCTTGACGCCGAGCGAGATGCGCTGCTGGTCGACATCCACATCGAGCACGATGGCTTCGACGTCGTCGCCCTTCTTCATCACTTCGGCCGGGTTGTTGATGCGGCGCGTCCAGCTCATGTCGGACACGTGCACCATGCCATCGATACCGTCTTCGAGTTCGACGAAGGCACCGTAGTTGGTGAGGTTGCGCACCTTGCCGCGGACGCGAGCGCCCACTGGGTAGCTGTGGCGAACCTTTTCCCATGGATTGGTTTCGAGCTGGCGGATGCCGAGGGAGATCTTCTGCTCCTCCTTGTTGAAGTTGAGGATAACCGCGTCGACTTCCTGGCCGACCTTAAGGATGTCAGACGGCTTCTGGACGCGCTTGGTCCAGGAGAGTTCGGAGACGTGGACGAGGCCTTCGACGCCGCCTTCGATCTCGATGAACGCACCGTAAGCGACGAGGTTGACGACCTTGCCGTGCACCTTGGTGCCGACTGGGTAACGCTTCTCGATGCCTTCCCATGGATTGGGCTGGGTCTGCTTGAGGCCGAGCGAGACGCGTTCGCGCTCACGATCGACTTCGACCACCATGACGGTGATTTCTTCACCGACCTTGACGACTTCGCTCGGGTGACCGATGCGGCCCCAGGACATGTCGGTGACGTGGAGGAGGCCGTCGAGACCGTCGAGATCCACGAAGGCACCGTAGTCGGTGATGTTCTTGACGATACCGCGACGGATGACGCCAGGCTTGACCTCTTCGAGGAGCTTGCGGCGGCTTTCGCCACGCTGTTCTTCGATGAGTTCGCGACGGGAAACGACGAGGTTCTTCTTCTCTTTGTTGATCTTGATGATCTTGAAGTCGAAGGTCTGACCGACGAAGCCTTCGAGGTTCTTCGGAGGGTTAACGTCAATCTGCGACGACGGCATGAAGGCGTCGACGCCGACGGAGACGATGAGGCCGCCCTTGACGACGGACTTCACGCGGCCCTGGACAATAGAGCCTTCTTGGCAATTGGCTTCGATGCTTTCCCACTTCCGGATTTGGAGGGCGCGATCGTAGGAGACGGTCGGGGTGCCGTCCTTGTTTTCAAGGCGTTCGAGATAGACTTCGACTTCCATACCGACCTGGACTTCGGCCATGTCGGGGAATTCGGCTTGCGGGATGAAACCCTCGGACTTGCCGTTGATGTCGACGATGACATCCTTGTCGCCACGGATTTCCGTAACGGTGGCCTTGATGACCGAGTGTGCTTTGAGCGCGCCGAAATTAGAATCGGCGAGCAGTTTTTCCATGAGGCTCATTGTATTTTGACTGTTTGTCCTGGTCGTCGCAGAGGACGTTTCCAGGGTTTGGTTGTGGGTTTTGGTTTTCCCTCCGGAGATTCCACGGGCAGATGCCAGCGGGCCGAAAGGAGGTTCGAAAGAACCTGCTGAGGAGGGGGGTGGCAAGCCCGATTATCGGGCGACGGCGTCCCAATGGGCCTTGAACTCGGGGTCATCTTTCCAGGCGGGTCGGCCCTGTAGGCCTTGAAGGGCCCGCTTGGCGGGTTCTTTCAGCCCCTTTTTCTCAAAAAAGAGGGCAACCTCCCAAATCAGGCCGTCATCAGCCTTGTCCAGCCCCGCCCAGACTTGGGGATTCCAGACAAGTGGGAGCGCTTTCTCCTGCCGGGCTTGGGCCAAGGCGAAGGCCAGCGGCAGAGAAGGGGTCCGGCGTTGGGCGGCATCAAGGTCGGCCAAGGCCTGGGCGCTTTCGTCCTTCGGGCGGAGGTGGGCAGCCCGGATGACGGCATAGGCCCCGAGTTCGTCAGGCTTCTGCTGGAAGTCCTTCAGTTGCTTCGAGATGTCCCGGGCAAAGGGGCGGTAGAAGGGGTCGCCCAAGATCGTCCCTTGCCAACTGACGGCGGGGTTGGCATACCAAGCGGCTTCGCCCACGGTCATGCCTTGCTGGAGGCCTTGGATGAGAAGGTCAGGCCGCAAAGTAAACGTGAGGTAGGGCTCGTAGACGTTGCCGGAGGTGTGCGCTGCGCCTTGCTTCACTAGCCAAGGGGTCCAGCCAGCGCTGTCGAAACGCAGCGTGCCCGCCGAAAAACTATGTAGGTGCAGGGCAATCGCCCCCGGGGCTAACTGGACGGACGGTAAGGCAAAGCGTCCTTCGGCTTTCTGGCTATACCAACCGAGGTAAAAGGCGGGAGCGTCGGAACGGGCCTTCCCGCCGAACTGTTGCCGCGTGTTCTCGATGTCCGTCGGAAAGCCGAGCTGCTGCGTCAACTCCGCGGCATTTTTAAACCAAGTATCGCCGTCCGGATAGGGGCCGCCGACGTCTACATAGGCACGACCGCGTAGGCCTTGAGCCTCCGCTCGCCAGGCGCCTTGCATGGCGCGGAGGACATCGGCGGGGGTGGGCCCATCCAGCCGTGCCGTCCGGATGATTTCCGCCGAGTCCGCCGCCGCTAAGGCCCGTTGCTGAAACCAAGGGTTCGGCTTCGCCCCTTCCGGGTCGAGATTCACGGTGGCGAGTAGCGCGAGTTCGCTGTCCACGCAGGCCTGGTCGCCGCGAATGCCTGGTTTGCCTCCGCCCAGCACCTTGATGCCGCTGGGCTGAATCTTCAGCGGGACGCCATGCATGAGCACAATCCAGCTGAGCTTGGGCGCCGCCGTGGGCAGATAATCTTGGCGACCACGCACGTCTTTGTCGGCGGCGAGTTGCCCGGTTAATAGGCCCGCCGCGAGGAGCCTGCGGCGGAGCGGGTTGAGTAGCGTGTCGCTGTATTGCGACCAGGTGATGGCTTCCTCAGTTGAGAGGTCCAAGACGATCAGGTTCTGGTCGGGGATGCCGCGATGCCGCATGAAGGTCTTCGCCAGCTCGACCCCCGCCGGGACTTGGCCATTCGCGATAACGACCGTCGTAGCCGGCGCCATCTCGGCGCGCATAGCGGACACGCCCGCGAGAATCAGTAGCAGTATGAGGGACCGAACCATGCTCCGAACTTAACGCTCTCGGTGCACCGCGAAAGCGTAAACGTCGGTTACTGCTTCGAGCGCACGCGCGTCACGTAAGCAATCACGCCGTCGCCAATGGCCTCGGCGAGCTTCTGGCGGTAGGCGGCGTTGGCGATCTGTGCCCCTTCGGCCCGGCTGGAGATGAACCCGCCTTCCACCAGGATGCCCGGACAGTTCAAGGGTCGCAGGACCGCAAAGCGCGATCGCCGGACGCCGCGGTCCTCAGCGCCAGTCGCTTTGACCAGCGAGCGTTGCACGTTCCAAGCTAGGAGGAGGTTAAACGTATCAAAGCGGTTGGCAGGCTCAGCGGTGATGTCCGCCCGGGCGGAAGCTTTATTCGTCGAGTACTGTCCCGCTGGGGTGAGGCAGTAGGTCTCAATCCCCGCGCTGCTGGCATCTCCCTTGGCGCCGCCGTTGTAGTGGAGGCTGACGAAGAGGTCGGCCTTGAGTTTATTCGCCGCCGCGGGGCGGTCCTCGAGCTCGACAAAGGTGTCCTTCTCGCGTGTGAGGATAACTTCAAAGCCGCGCTTCTCGAGGAGGAGCTTGATCCGTAAGGCGGTGTCGAGGGTGGCCGCTTTTTCAGTATAACCCAGCGCCGCGCTGACAATACCAGGGTCTTTGCCGCCATGCCCCGGGTCGAGGACAATGCGCTTGGAGCCCGGTAGCTGCGGAGGCAAACGCCAGAGCAATGGGACCAGGACTTTATCATAGTCGCGCCGGGTGACGGTGAGTTTCCCTTTCTTCTCGTCGATGTTGTCTTCGAGGAAGACTTTCACGCCACCGACGAGGACGTGATCGCGGTTCTTCTCCGCATAGAGGTCGGGCCAGCCTTTGGCACTAAAGCGTTCCACCGCCGCGGGGTCACCCTTTTGGGCGACCTCTTGTAATCCGAGCAGGCGCACGGAGTCACCGAGGTAGATGTCTTGAGTAGCCGCACACAGTAGGGCGGTGCCGCCTAACAGGGCGAACAGGGAAGCGCAGATGCTCAGGCGGCCGCGCACGACCTCACTCCGGATCGTTCTCGCCGTTGTCCACTGCGGAGTCGTCTTCGCCGTCGTCCTCGGCTGGCGACGCGTTGTGGATTAACTTGCGTCGATTAGCCTGTAAAGGGGTCATGCCCACGACGATAGCACGGCCACTGCGCTTCGGCTCGTTGTCGCGCGTGGCGATGTGGATCAAGGCTTCGATCGCACGCTTCATGGTCTCGAGGCCGATTTCTGGGTGCTCGAGTTCGCGGTAACGGTACTGCAGGAGCAGCTTCACCTTGTGGCCGTGATACAGGAAGTTTTCGGCGCGGCGGACCTTGATGAAAAGGTCATGCACATCGATACGCGGGCGGAGTTTGATCTCCTTAACCTTAGTCGCGGTCTTCTGGTGCTTATGCTTCTTCGCTTCTTCGTAGAGGTACTTGCCGTACTCCATGAGTTTGCACACCGGGGGCGTGGCCGTCGCCGCAATCTCGATGAGGTCGACGCCGAATTCACGGGCCAACTCTAAGGCCTTGGCGGTCTGCATGACGCCGAGCATTTCGCCTTTGGGCGAGATGACGCGGATCTCGGTCGCACGGATGCGGTCGTTACGCTTGGGTCCTTTATCCTCCCGGCTGCGGAAGTTTCCGCGTTGTTGACCAGAGCTACTGGATGAGGAACTCGGCCGGGGGCCGTTCGGGCGATAGGGCGGTGGCATTAGGTATCTTCGTGCGTGTCGTTACGTGCCTAAACTCCCCTTGAATGCGGTTGGGTTCAAGCACCGATTACACCGAAGACCGCTTAACGGCGGCCCAGCAGATCAACTTATTTCAAGGCGGCGATGGCGGCGAGGACCTGGCTGCCGTGCTCCGCGGCTTCGACTTTCGGAATCACTGCCAAGAGTTTGCCGTCTTCATCAAAGAGGTAGGCGGCCCGCAGCGGACCGAGGTACTTTTTACCGTACATGGATTTTTCGACGATCGCATCCATGGCCTGCGAGAACTGGTCCTCTGGGTCCGCCACCAAGGTGTACTTGAAGCCATGCTTGGCGGCGTACTTGGAGTGGGAGGCGCAAGTGTCTCGGGAGACGCCAATAATTGTAAACCCTTGCTTACCAAGGGCTTTTTCGTGTTTAGCAAGGTCCGCAGTCTGCTTATCACAGGCCGAGGTGTTATTGCGCATGTAGACCGAAACGACCGTTGGGCCGTCCATGAGCTTAGCAAAGGGGCCATTGACGGCCTTTCCGTCGACTAAGGCGTCGATTTTAAAGGATAACTTAGGCTTTTTTCCAGGTGTCAGCATGGCGAATGGGGTGAGAAGGGTGCACTGCGGAGGGGAGGCGATCGGTGGGCTTTGTCAAACGGGGCAGGGTTTTCGCAAATAACTGTACCGCCCGCCGGCTTCCTCGCCCTTTCCCCTTTACAAACCCCCCCCAGTCTTCTTTGTTCAGCCCCTTTCCGCCATGCAAAAGACCCGCAAGTCAGTCTCCAAGCGCTTTAAGGTGACCGGTACCGGCAAAGTGATGCGTCGTTCCTCGAACACGCGCCACCTGCTCAGCTCCAAGTCCCGCAAGCAGCGCCGTCGTGCCAACAAGTCCAAGCGCGTCGACTCCGGCTTCGAGAAGAAGATGCTGGCTTCGATGCCTTTTGCCTAAATCGGCGATCCCCTCTGGCCAAAAGGGTGTTCTCAAGGCGACCCCGCGGCCTCTTATAAACCAATAATAATACCATACCAACATGCCTCGTGCAACCAACGGTCCAGCCACTAAGGCGCGCAAACGTCGCGCCATTCGTGCCGCTAAGGGCTACTTCGGAAATAAATCACGCCTGTACGTCTACGCTCTCGAAGCCGTCCAGCGCGCGCAGAAGTTCGCATACCGCGATCGTCGCAAAAATAAGTCCACTTTCCGCCAGCTATGGATCGTGCGTCTGAACGCTGCCTGCCGTCCCCTCGGTATCAGCTACAGCCGCCTGGTCAATGGTCTCAAGAAGGCTAATATCACGATCGACCGTAAGAACCTCAGCGAGCTCGCGATTCACGACGCTCCGGCGTTCGTGTCCATCGTGACCAAGGCTAAGGCCGCGCTGAAGTAAGCGCGCTGCCAGCGTCACCTCGAAGGCCCCGGTCACCCCGGGGCCTTTTTGTTTTCACAGGGGTGCTTTCGCTTGCCGATTGGCCCCGCCCCCGCACAAATCAAGGGCATGCAGCAGCAGCTCGCCCAGCTCGTCGCCTCCGCCCAGCAGGAGGCCCTCGCCGTCACGTCCCGTGCCGAGCTGGAGGCCTTTAAGGCGCGCGTGGTCGGACCCAACGGCTCCCTCACCGCGGTGATGAAGGGGATGGCCACGTTATCCAAAGAGGAACGCCCCGTCGTGGGTAAGCTGATCAACGAGGCGAAGCGGTCCGTCGAGGAGCTGCTCGCCGCCTTACTCCTTAAGGTCGAGGACGCCGAAATCGCCGCTGCCTTGGGTGCACCGTGGGATGCCACGCTCACCGGCCCCGATGCTCCCGCGGGTTCCCTCCACCCGCTCACGCGTACGCGCGAGCGGATTCTTGCTTCGTTCCGTAAGCTCGGCTTCACGGTCGCCGAGGGTCCCGAAATCGAAACGGAGTGGCATTGTTTCGACGCACTCAACACGCCCGCCGATCACCCCGCGCGTGACATGCAGGATACGCTCTACATGCCGAAGGCTTTCCGCTCCGCCGACGCCCCGCGTAAGGGTGAAGAGGCGCTCGTGCTGCGCACCCACACGTCGAGCGTCCAGGTACGCACGATGCTTTCGCGCAAGCCACCGTTCCGGATCGTGGCCCCCGGTCGTTGCTTCCGCCGCGATGCCGTCGACGCGACCCACTCCGCCAACTTCCATCAGGTCGAGGGTCTTTGGATCGACCGTAATGTGACGCTCGCTGACTTGCGCGGGGTGCTCGATTTCTTCGTGAAGGAGACGTTCGGGCCCGACGCCGAAATCCGCCTGCGTCCGTCGTTCTTCCCGTTCACGGAACCGTCCTTCGAAATGGACCTGCGCTCGCCGAACCTCGGCCGTCTGTCCAATCGCTGGCTTGAAATCATGGGCTGCGGTCTGGTCGACCCCAAGGTACTCGAGCACTGTGGGCTCGACCCCGCTGAATTCTCCGGCCTGGCCTTCGGGCTCGGGCTCGAACGTATCGCGATGCTGGTCCACGGCATCGATGACATTCGCCATTTCTACAATAACGACCTGCGCTTCCTGCGCCAGTTCGCCTAAGCCATGAAAGTTTCTTTCCAAGCGCTCTCCCGCCACGTCGACCTTTCCGGGGTCACGACCGATCGTCTCGCCGAGGTACTCCCGATGCTGGGGCTCGAGGTGGAGTCAGTCCACACGTTCGGCCTCGCACCGCTGCCCCTCGTGGTGGTCGGTGAGATCGTGTCGTTCGAAAAACACCCGTCCGCCGATCGTCTGAGCGTCTGTCGCGTCGATGTGGGTGATGGCAATCCACGCCAAATCGTTTGCGGCGCCAAGAATTTCCAGGCGGGCGACCGCGTACCAGTCGCGCTACCCGGCACGGTGATGCCGAGTGGTACGGAAATTAAGGTCTCCAAACTACGTGATGTCGACTCCGCGGGCATGCTGTGCTCGTCCGAAGAGCTAGGCCTCGGCAAGGGCGAGGATGGGCTCCTCATCCTGACGCCGCAAAAGCCGGTGCTCGGGACGCCGTTGAATAAATTATTCGGCGCCCCGGATACGGTGCTCGAGATTTCCGTCACGCCTAACCGCGGCGATTGCCTCGGTCTCCGTGGGGTTGCCCGTGATGTCGCCGCCGCCCTTAACCTGCCGTTGAAGCCGCTGACGGTGAAGACGCCAGCTGGCCTCGCCGCCGCGCCGACTGCTCAAGATGCGTTCGGTTTCGTACGCTCGTCCTCCGAGTTCTGTCCTTACTACACGTTACGCACGTTGAAGAACGTGAAGGTGGGCCCGAGCCCGGATTGGCTCCGCCGTGACCTCGAAGCCGCGGGTCTTCGTCCGATTAACAATGTGGTCGATATCACCAACTGGGTGCTGCTCGAACTGGGCCAGCCGCTCCACGCGTTCGACGCGGCCAAGGTCGCCGGTGGCATCGAAGCCCGCCCCGCCCGCGAGGGCGAGGAGCTCGTGCTGCTCGACGGCAAGAAGGTGAAATTGGAAACGGGAATCTGCGTCATCGCCGATGCCCAGCGTCCGCTCGTCGTCGCTGGCGTCATGGGCGGCGCCGAAAGCGGTGTGACCAACGCCACGACGACTATCCTGCTCGAAGCGGCTTGGTTCAAGCCCGGCGAAATCCGCCGCGTCGCCCGCCGTCTCGGCGTGTCCACCGATTCATCGCACCGCTTCGCCCGTGATGTGGATCCCGCCGGCGTTGAACTGGCTTCGCGTCTCGCAACAGACTTGCTCATCGAACTGGCCGGCGCTGAAGTGGTCGGCCCCGTCGTTGTCGTGGGCCAACCGCCCCGCACCGATGCCAACATCGCGCTGCCGGCCGGCTACGTGGCCGCTAAATTGGGCACGGCCATCGCCGATGCCGACGTGACCCAAGCATTCCAGCGCTTAGGTTTTACGGTTTCGCCCACGTCGACCGGCTTCTCCGTTCTGGTACCGTCCTTCCGTTCCGATGTGACGCGCCCCATCGACTTGGTCGAGGAATTCATCCGCATCCACGGGACCGATAAGGTGCCCGCGGGCCGTCCCATCGCCCCGCTCCCAGGCGACGAGGATACGCGTTCGTCGGGTTTCACCCGCGAGGTGGCTATCCGTCTCGCCGGCGCTGGTTTCACGGAGTGCTGTCACTACACTTTACGCGATGCCGCTGAGGTGGCGCGTACACTCGGCGAGGCCGCGACCTCGCAGTTGGCCCTCGAGAACCCGCTCACGGCCGACCAATCGCATGTGCGTGCATCGCTCGTCCCCGGCCTCACCGCCGCCCTCGCCCTCAATGTCTCGGTCCATGCCGATCCGCGCGGTCTCTTCGAGGTCGGGGTCGTCTTCCGTCCGCAAGCCGATGGCACGGTGCGCGAATTCCTCGCGGTGGCCTTCGCCGCTCCGGCGGAATCTCTCGTCCGTTCCTGGAAATCGCGCGAGGCCTTTGATATCCTGCGCGCGAAGCGTCTGCTGTCCGATGTTGCCACGCTCGCCGGCGTGACGGCTTCTCGCCTGTCCTTCGGTGTCGCCACGGGTGGTCTCTGGCAGGCCGACCATGCTTCTTCTTTAGTCGATCGCGGCCGCTCCGCTGACGGTGCCTGCGGCGTCCTTGACCTCCGCTGGACACGCTCACTGGGGCTGAAGGGTTCCATCGTGGCCGGCGAATTCCTGCTGCCTCGCTCCACGTTCGCCGACGCGCTCCGTATCCCGCGCTTCGAGGCGTTCTCGTCCTTCCCGCCCGCCACGCGCGATGTGGCCGTCATCGTGCCGACCACTACCGCCGCCGGCGAGGTGCTCAATCGCGTCCAACAGGCTGCCGCCAAGGCCGCCGGTAAGGAGTTCGCCTTGGAGTCGGTCAATTGTTTCGACGTTTTCAGCGGCCCCGGCCTACCCGAGGGCACGCGTAGCTTAGCCTTTGAGATTCGCTGGCGCCACGCGGCCCGCACGCTCACCGACGAAGAAGCGAACCGTGCTATGGCCACCGTCATCGCCGCGCTCGAGAAGGGCGCTGGCTGGACCATCCGCAGCTAATCGCCATGGCCGAAGGTTTTGACATCGACCATCTCGCGAAGCTCGCCCGCCTCAGCCTCACTCCCGAGGAGAAGGCGCTGTATTCGTCCCAGTTAAATTCCATCATCGGTCACTTTCAGGCACTGGCGCAAGCCGACCTGCCCACGTCCATCGACGATGCCCGCGTGGTTCGTGAATCCGCCCTGCGCTCGGATGTTCCTGGCCCGTCCCTCGGTGCCGAGGCGGTGACCCGGATGGCACCGGCTTCGCGTGATGGGCAAATTTCCGTCCCGCGTGTCGTGGACGACGAAGCCTAAGCCATGGCCGACGTTCTCCACACGCTTTCTGCCGCCGAATTGGGCCGCCGCCTCACCGCGGGCAC
>CAIYAN010000137.1 GCA_903924185.1 uncultured Opitutia bacterium
CCGAGTTGGGTGGCCAGGCGAACACGCTGCGCTTCGCCGCCAGAGAGCGAGCCGACCTCACGGTCGAGTGAGAGGTAAGTGAGGCCAGCTTCGTTCAGGAAACGGAGTCGTTGCTCCAAGCCGCGCCGGGCTTCTTCGGCGGGCATCACGGCTGGGTGGGTCGACAGTACTTTCGTAAAGGCCAAGGCTTCGGGAATCGTGAGCGCCAAGAAGTCGGCCATATTCAGCCCGGCGAGGCGAAGGGAGAGTGCTGCGGGCGCGAGGCGTTTCCCTTGGCAAACGCTACAGGTTGAGCCCGCTTGGAAATGAAGCAACCGCTGACGGAGCGATTCACCCGTCGTGGTGCGGAAGGCCTGCTCGAGTTCAGCGAACATCCCATTCCAGAAAGTGTCGACGGGCTTACGGCCCTTGATGGGTGGGAGCAGGTAGGTGCGCTTGGGGTCGCCATGCAGTAGGATCGCGCGCGTGGTGGCGGGCAGGTCCTTCCACGGTTTCTTTAAGTCGAAAGGAATCTGCTCGGACAGCGCGCGGGTGATGGCGTTGCGGCGGATGAGGACCTTGCGTGTACCGCACTTCCAGGGTTTGACGACGCCGTCATTGAGCGAGAGTGACTCATCTAGAATCGCGAGGCCTTCTTGAAACCGTAGTTGCCGGCCGAGGCCGCCGCAATCGGGGCAAGCGCCGCTCGGGTGATTATGTGAAAGTGCTCTTGGACTGAGGCTTTCGTAGGTCTCACCGCAATGTTCGCAGGCGAGATGGAGGGAGAGTGGGTGCTCCTGCCAAAGACCGCCCGTGGTTTCGGCCAAGACGAGAGCGCGGTGCCGGCCCTCGCGAAAGGCTAGCTCTAACGAGTCTGCTAAACGACTGCGCTGGTCTGGACCCGCCACGATACGGTCGACGACGACTTCCAGCGTGAGCGCTTCGCGCCCCTTGAGCACGCCTTCCGCCTCTTCTAAGGTGACGACCTTGCCCTCGACGCGCAGCCGGGTGAAGCCTCGGCGCCCCAGGTCAGCAGCGGCTTCGAGCAGGACGGACGGCTTATCCTTGGCCACCGGTGCGATGACCATCAGCCGTGTGCCAGCGGCGATAACTTCGAGGGACTTAAGGTTATCGTCGAGGGAGCGTCGGCGGACGGGGTGCCCATCCTTGAGGCAGGTGCGTTCCCCCGCTAAAATCCAGAGTGGCCGAGCATGATCAGCGATTTCAGTGAGCGTTGCGACTGTCGAGCGCGGGTTGGTATTGCCGCCAGTCCGTTGCGCAATGGCGACGACGGGAGAAAGCCCACGGATGAAGTCTACATCGGGGCGGGAGACCGATTCGAGGAGACCACGGGCTTTGGCGGACAGTGACTCGAGGTACTGGCGAGAGCCCTCGGCATGCAGCGTGTCGAACGCGAGTGAGGACTTACCCGAGCCGCTGACGCCGGTGATCACCGTCAGCTGATGACGCGGAATGGTCAGTTCCACGTCCTTGAGGTTGTGGGTGCGGGCGCCTTTGATGTGGATGGGAGAGCTCAGGGTAGGGGATAATGCCAAGCTTGCCCTCGGGGAGAAGCGTGAAGATGCGTTTCGTCCATCCGTTAATAACTCGCCCCCTTTTCCGCTTTCCCCTCCGTCGGCGACCTGCCAGTTTACAGGCATGCTGCGTTTGTTGCTGAGCTGGTGCTTATTGGGTCTGGTCGCCGTGCGCGCCGACCAAGAGGAGCCCCGAGTGCTTTTTCTCGGCGACAGCATCACCTACGATGGCCGCTGGGTTGTTCATGTGGAGTCCGCTATTCGTGCCCAGCGTGGCTTGGCCCGTATTCCGATTGTCAATATGGCTGTGCCGAGCGAAACCGCTTCAGGGCTGTCCGAGCCCGGCCACGCTGGTGGTAGCTTCGTGCGGCCTGATGTTCGTGAGCGCTTAGGTCGCGTGTTGGCTGCTTACAAACCCACGCTTGTAGTGGTTAGTTATGGTATTAATGATGGGATCTTTCAGCCGCTCGACGAAGTGCGCTTCAAGGCCTACCGCGATGGTTTAACGAGCGTGCGTGCCGATTGCCTGAAAGCGGGCGCTAAGGTCGTGGTACTGACGCCACCACCCTACGGTGTCGACAAGCCTGCGGATGCGGCCGCTTACGATCAAGTGATGGCTGCGTATTCTTTGTGGCTGGTTCAGCAGCGTCGCTACAATTGGCAAGTCATCGACGTGCGTGCCCAAGTTCTCGCGGCCATCGCGACAGCCAAGAAGACCGACACAAAATTTATTTTCTCAAGGGATGGCATTCATCCTGGTGAGGAAGGCCATCTCATGCTGGCCCAAGCCACGTGGGAAGGCTTAGCCCCGATGATGAAGTGGAACGCCCGAACGGCTTTCGCCGACCCCATCAAGAGCAAGCCCCTCGCCCAAAGCATGGCGCTCCTCCGGAACGCATGGTTGACCAAAACTGGGCATAAACGGCCGGGTTTGCCCGAAGGCTTACCCCTCGAACAGGCAGAAAATAGGTCAAATACCCTGATTTCAGAGTTTTTAAAGACCCCTTAGGCCCGATTTTGCCCCGGGTGTATTGCCGAACAAACACCAGTCTGACACGAAACCGTAACAATCGTATGGGATGATGGGTTTGCTCTCAAACCATGAACACCTCCCTCAAGTCCCTCGCCCTCCTAGTCTTCGCCGCCTCGGCTGCGTCGGCTC
>CAIYAN010000138.1 GCA_903924185.1 uncultured Opitutia bacterium
AGGCCCATGTATCGTTCCTGGTAGATGGTGTCGTAGAGGCGCTGGTCCGCAATGAAGGCCAAGGCCATCGAGACGCGATAGAGGTCGGGGTGACGGAAGATGGCATGCAGGCTCATCGAGCCGCCGCCGCTATGCCCCCAAACGCCCACGCGGGCGGGGTCGAGATACGGACGTGCCTGCAGGAGCGAGCGCACGGCCGCGGCTTGATCGGCGGGCGCGAGAATGCCAATCTGACGGTAAATACACTTGCGCCACGCACGGCCACGCGGCGAAGGGGTGCCGCGGTTATCAATGCAGACCACGACATAGCCCTGTTGCGCCAACATGGCATGCCAGAGGTAGTTGTCGCCCATCCAACGGTCGACGACCATGACAGCGGCTGGCTCACCATAGACGTGCACGAGCAAGGGGTAACGTTTCGTCGAATCAAAATTCGGCGGCAAAATACACCAAGCATCAAGATCCGGACCATCGGGAATCGGGATCCGCAAAAACTCCGTACGCACCGGCACCAAGGCGTCCAACTTCGCTTGCAAGGCTGCATTGCCAATCAAGGGACGGATGACGGCGTGCTCGGGGAGTCGGACGAGGTCGATGACGGGCGGGCGACCAAAACGGGTATAGGTATGGAAGGCCCAACGGGCCTGCGGGTCGCAGTGATAGGCATGCGAGCCGACTTGCCCCACAGGGGTGACGCGCTCGAGCTTGCCAGCGCCATCCAAGGCTACGCGGAAGAGGTAACGCTTCGTCGGGTCATCCGGCGAAGCGATGAAGTACAGATGGCCGCGTTCTTCGTCGACGCCAGCAACACTGATGACGTCGTATTCACCGGGGGTGAGGAGACGGGCGTCTCCACTGGCCGCATCCACAGCGTAAAGGTGACGCCAGCCATCGCGCTCGCTCAGCCACAGGAAACGCGCCCCGCCGTCGATCCAGGTCATGTCTTCCATGACTTCTACCCAGGTATCATCGCGATCGGTGAAGAGTACTTCCGTGGCGCAGGTGACAGGGTCGCCCGAGATGACGTGGTTGGTGTTCTGGAGACGATTCAGCTGCTGGAAAAGGACGCGGCGGGAATCCGGGGTCCACTCCATGCGGGGAATATAATGATTCCGCGGATCGGGGTTGGCGTTGAACCAACGCGTCGCCCCACCCGTGGCATCGACGACACCGACCTTACACGCGGAGTTCGTCTGCCCAACCTTGGGATAAGCGAAGTGAGTGAGCTTCGGGTAGAGGTCGTCGGTATTATTAATCAGCGGGAATTCGCGCACACCGGTAGTGTCAAACTGCCAATAGGCGATGTACTGGCTGTCCGGACTCCACCGCAGGCCATTTCGCAGGCGGAATTCTTCTTCATTCACCCAATCGGCGGTGCCGTTGATGGTGTGCGTGCCACCGTCGGTGGTTAGCGGGGTGATGCGCAGGTCGGCCAGCGACTGGACGAAGACGTTGTTCTCGTGCACATACGCGACGCTACGTCCGTCAGGCGAGAGCGTGGCGAAGAGCATCGAGGCCGGCGCGGCCGAACCGCCGAGCTGACGAAGGGAGCCAGTCTTGCGATGCAGGATCCAGTAGTCGCCGCGGGTCTTTTCGCGCCAGACGCGCTGGGCGTTCGTGAAGACCAAGAGGGTCTCAGCGTCGTGACTCCAAGCATACTTCTCAATCTGCAGCGGGGTATCCTGACCCGCCGGCAAGAGTTCCTGGGCCGAAACGAGGATCTCA
>CAIYAN010000139.1 GCA_903924185.1 uncultured Opitutia bacterium
CCCCCTCGGGGACGTAGTCCGCATCAAACCAGCGGATGACGGAGCGGAAAAAGCCGCTTTGTGGTGGGCTAATGGGTTCGGCGGGCATCTGGGGGCGAGTAAGTGAGCCTCGGGACCTTTCGCAACTGCTTTGACCATTTTGGGCCAGGGGGGCATGCTTAGGCCCGAGGGTAGACAAATCCGCCCCCCGCTGTCGCTTCCTTCTAGTTCCACATGAACGATGCCCATCCCGAGCAAGACTGGCGGGCCTGGTTCGCCGAACACGGCGCCCGGCTCCGGTTGATTGCGCGCCAGTGGACCCGCTCGGATGCCGATGCCGACGATGTCCTCCAGGAGGCATTTGTACGCTTTTGGAAACATCAACGTCACCTTCCCGGCAACCCCAACGCCCTAGTGGTGACTTCGATTCGCCGGGCCGCGTTAGACCTCCATCGCCGGACAGATCGCCGCTCCCTGCGTGAGCAGTTGGTGTCCGCCGACGCGGCGGCGGTCGCGGATTTTGAGCCCGAGGCCGACCCCCGGCTCCAAGCGTTGGCGAGTTCGCTCCCATCACTGTCGGCGGAACAACGCGAAGTCGTGGTCCTGAAAGTTTGGGGTGAACTCACTTTCGAGCAGATTGGCGCTCAGCTGGAGATTTCTCCCAACACCGCCGCTTCGCGGTGGCGCTATGCCATGGAGGCGCTTCGCCGCCTCGTCACCGCCCGCACTTATGAATAACGAAGATCAAGATATCGAATCCGCCTTGCGCAACTTGCGCCCCCGCTCCCCCGGTTCCGCGGTGGTCAGCGCTATCGGCCGTGCCCTGGATGCGCCGGTCGCCGTGGCCTCGCCCGCAGCCCGTGGCGTTTTCTTGCGCTGGTCGGCGGGCCTCTCCGCCGCCGCGGCTGGTCTGCTTGGGTTCCTCTTCTTCACCCGCGCGCCGGTGACCGCCGCCCCCGAGTATCAATTGGTCCGTGCCGAACAGCCGCCCGCCGCGGTCGATGTCTTTGCGCCCGTCCGGCTGGCGGATGGCTCCTTTGCCCGCCCCGTCCGGGTCCGCTGGAGTAATGAGACGCAGTGGGAAGACCGTCGGACGAATACCCGCCTCATTAACTATTCGCCCAGCGAGCAGTTCGGGCTGATTCCCATGGAAACTTATTGAACAAATCCACCGAACTCCTCCGCTTACTATTAATATTACCGTCATGCACTCCCTCCACCAGATTCCACTGCACATGCTGATGCTTGCCGGCCTCGTCGGCCCCTTGGTTGCCCAAGATAAGTCCGCTCCGCTGTCGCCACCCGCGGCTTCGACGGCCACCAAGGCCGCCCTCGTCCCGCAAGCCTACATTGGTTTATACGTGAATTCTTTGACCGAAGAGCTCCGGGGTAAAGCGGGGGTGACCATGCCCGACGGGGTCGGCGTAAATGTCATCATCGTCGACCCCAAGGGGCCTTCGGCGGGTAAGGTTGAGGTCGGTGATATTCTGACGCGCCTCGACGACCAGGTGCTAGTGTCGCCTGATCAGTTTCGCACCCTCGTACGCATGCATAAGCCCGGTGATAAGCTGAAGCTCGTCGCCGTCCGTGAGTCAGCGGTCAAGACCATCGAGGTGGAACTGACCGAAAAGGCCGTCTTCGAGCGTCCCGCGCCCACGGCTCGCTCGGCTGCTGCGGCGCCGGCCCCCGATGCGATCAACCCGCTGCGCATCACCGTGAACGGTCAGCAGATTGACCTTGGCAGTCTGCCCGGTGGCAACGGGACCGTCACGCAAGTCGGCCCAGGCCATGTCGTCATCATCGGGCCGAACCAAGGTTT
Source organism: uncultured Opitutia bacterium (assembly GCA_903924185.1). Lineage (GTDB taxonomy): Bacteria > Verrucomicrobiota > Verrucomicrobiia > Opitutales > UBA953 > UBA953. The sequence goes on from CAIYAN010000139.1 coordinate 1,799, forward strand.
GCCGCCCGAGGTGCTCAAGCAGCTGGAGGAGATGCGTGCCCGCGGCTTGCCCATTCCGCCAATCGGTGTGCAGGGCTTTGCCCAGGGTGCGCCGGTGCCTGACCAAGTACCCAATGCCCAAGGTGGCACGGTGCAGCAGCGCTCGCAGTCCTTTAGCTTCAGCCTAGGCGGTCCAGGGGCGAAGAGTTCTTCCAGCTCCGTGGCGTCGGATACCGAAGGCACCGTTTCGTTGGAAGAGAAGGATGGCAAGAAGCACGCGGTGATTAAAGACGCCTCAGGTAACGTAACTTTTGCTGGCGACGTGACCACCGAGGAGCAGCGTGCTAAGCTTCCAGCGGCGGCCCGCGATCGGCTCAAGTTGGTCGAAGGCTCGTCCTTCTCCATTCAGGGGCAGAAGCCCGCGAAGAAGGCCGACGGTGCCGCGGAACCCGAAGCCCCGAAGAATAAGCGCAACCCGAAGGAAGGCGCCTAAGTCTCGAAACGTTTGTAAACGAAGAGGCCTCCCGTGTGGGAGGCCTCTTTAGTTTTAGCAGCTTACTTTTTGGCCGCGGTCTCAGCTGTGGTTGCTGTCGGGCCATCGGCTGGCGGAGGTCCATCAAAAGGCGGAGGTCCACCGGGACCGCCCTTGCCTGGACCACCCTGACCAGGGCCGCCCTTGCCTTGGCCAGGGCCGCCCTTGCCCTTGCCACCCTTACCCTGGCCGCCCGCTTGGCCGCCGAGGTTGGAGTGGGGGTCGAGGTTCTGCTTACTAAAGGAGGGGTCAGCCGTGCCCTTGTGTTTGCGTGGGATGAAGGGGTATTCCTCGGTCAGGACGTAGTAGTAGGTACCCTTGGGGAATTCTGGGGTGACGCCGGCGCGACCGCCGAATTCATCGAGGTCGCCCGATCCCGCGACATATTCGAAGTCGAGGCCAAAGGAGCCGTCGGGCTTACCCGTTGGGGTGGTTTGTCCGTCGCCGCCACGGTCAGCCGTCTTGAGGCGGTAGCTACTCTTCATATTCTTGAGCGGGCTCTTGGCGTCTTCGGCGTTAGTGTAGGCGTAGATTGCGTACACTGGGTAGCCATCAGCGGCCCAGCCGACATGGGTCATCTTCTTTTCGCCGCCGGATAGGCGCTCGAGGAGCAGGGTGGGGAGGCCGTGGTAATGGTAGGCCCCATTAGGCTGCACGTGGCCGTGGTTTTCATCGAGGCCGAGGCCCGACTTGATTTTCGGGGTGGTCCCCATGGTTTTGTTGCTGGTCAAGGCCTCGTAGTGCCAGGGGCTGCTGCGCTCGCCATCGTTGTAGACCTCGGCGGTACCTGGGTCGAAGACCACGCCGTTTAAGGCTACGCCCCAAGCCGACATCATGCGGGTGGCGGCACCCGACTTCGGTTGCGGGTTGGTCGGAACTTGGAGGCTATACTTCTGCTCGGAGATGGGGTTGGGGTTTCCGCGGTTGGGGAACTTGGAGACTTTGTGGTCAGGGAGGCCATTAGACTCGATGATGCGCTTGTCGCCCTTAACGGTGATGGTGACCTTGTTGGCGGCCGGCGGTTCGTTGTCGGCCTTAATGAGGGCTGGGCCAGTCGCCTTGGTTTCAGGGGCTTTGGTTTCGGCGCCGTAGCTGGCGACAGTGCCGAGCAGCAGGCAAAGCGTGAGGTTGCGGAGGGGGTGCATAGGGAGGAGTTGTAGGTTAATTATACACGATGGGGGCTTAAGCGAAGATTAAGGCCGATTTCAGGGCTGGATGGTTGCACTTTCCCAATAAAAAGGTCTTTTTCTGAGTATTATGGCTTCCACCACCGAAATTCTTTCCCGCTCCGTCGCTGGCATGAACGCCCTCGCCACGGTCTTTCTGGTCATCGGTATCCTGCGGATTAAGGCCGGCGACCGTATCGGCCACGGTAAGGCCATGGGCGCGGCCGTGGTGACCTCCGCTCTTTTCCTAACACTTTACTTATTCTCCAAGGTGCACCTCTGGGTCGCCGTGGGTCAGACCAATATCATTTATCGCGAAGGAACGGGGATGACTTGGGACAAAGCCCTGTACTACCTCATCCTTTTCCCGCACATCGCCCTGGCGATCGTGGTGACGCCGTTCATCATCTGGGCGGTCAAGCTCGCCAAAGCTGGCCGCTTCGAGGAGCACAAGCGCCTCACGCGCTGGGTCTTCCCCGTTTGGCTCTACGTCTCCGTGACGGGTGTCATGGTCTGGGCTTTCATGGAGTTCAGTGGCTCGCTGGCAGCGGTGGTCGCGAAGGCTCCCTGAGCGAGATTTTCCCCTCGCCCGCCGCTGGCATTCGGGTTTCACTGCGTTCACGTTTATGGATAGCCCGGAGCGAACCGCCAACCCTCAGACCGAGAAGCTCATCCTTTGGAGCTGCTTCCTCTTGCTCTGCACGGTGGTCGGCTTGGTCTACTCGACGTATCAGGACGAGGAAGCGCGGCTCGAGACAATGCGCATGAACGAGAAGCAAAAAGAAGCCACTTTTAATGCAATCGAGCGGCAGCGTGATCAGACCGCACGTTACATCGACCGTTTTACTCGCGACCCTGAATTCGTCCGCGATCAAGCCCGCGAACGCCTCGGTGTCGCTGAGCCTGGTGAGGTCGTGATTCGTTTAGAGGGTGGTGCCGCCTTAGCCCAGCCCGCGCCTGCTCCGCAGCCTAAGCCAGCCAGCCAGCGCTAAGCATCCTTGCTTGCCTGCAGGGCTCGTCAGGGGCATTCCTACTTCATGTCCGCACGTAAGAAGGCTCAAGCGACTTGGGGCGGCCGGTTCAGCGCCGGCCCCGCCGAATTGATGCTCCGTTTCGGTGAATCGGTCTCGTTCGATCGCCGCCTCTGGGCCCAAGATATCCGTGGCTCCAAGGCCCATGCCGCGATGCTGTCCCAGGTCGGCATCCTGACGGCTCGCGAATGCGCGGCCATCGTCAAGGGCCTCGATGCCATCGCTAAGGAAATCGCCGCCGGTAAATTCGTCTGGAGCGAGGCGCTTGAAGACGTGCACATGAATATCGAAAGTGCACTGACGAAGCGCGTGCCCGCTGCCGCCAAGCTACACACCGCGCGTTCGCGTAATGACCAAGTGGCTACCGA
>CAIYAN010000140.1 GCA_903924185.1 uncultured Opitutia bacterium
CCGAGACCCCGACCCTTTTCGGTGCGCACGTGCAGCAGCACCGGACCCTTCGCTTCCTTACAGAAGCGCAGGTACTTTTCGACTGTCGGGAGGTCGTGCCCGTCGATGGGCCCGATGTAACGGATACCGTACTGCTCGAAGAGCGACGAATTGCGCGTATACCAATTCTTGACGTGGCGCTTAAAACTACGCCCAAAATTCAGGAGCTTAGTGCCGACGCGCGACCGTCCCAAAAGGCGCTTTAAGCCTTGCTGCGATTGGTTGTAGGAGCGCGTGACAATCAGTTTGTTCAGGATCTCGGCAATCGCCCCGACGTTTCGGTCAATCGACCACTCGTTGTCATTCAGGATGATGACCAAGCGCTTCGTCGAGTTCGCGGCGTTATTGAGGGCCTCCATCGTGACGCCACAGGTGAGGGCCGCGTCACCAATCAGCGCGACCACGTGGGCGTCTTCGCCGAGGCGGTCGCGGGCATTGGCCAAGCCGACGGCGGCGGACAAGGCCGTCCCCGCATGGCCGGCACCGAAGACATCGTGTAAGCTCTCTTCGCGGTTGAGGAATCCAGATAAACCGCCGGTTGTCCGGATGCCGTCAAAGTCGGCACCGTTACGGCCCGTTAGCAACTTGTGCACGTAGCCCTGGTGGGCGACGTCGAAGACAAATTTATCTTGGGGCGTGTTAAAAACGCGGTGGAGAGCGATGGACAGCTCGACGACCCCGAGGTTAGGGCCGACGTGGCCACCGTTTTTCGCCGTGACAGCGATCAGGCGCTCGCGGATTTCTTGCGCGAGGGCCGGCAGCTGGGCAGGCGCTAACGCCTGGACGTCCTGCGGGCCGCGGATTTGAGGTAGCAACGCCATCGCTTAGCCCTGCTCGGAGTCGGCCGACTTCTTGCCCAACTGCTCGATGCGCAGTTCAGCGGCCTGCAGGCTAGACTGACAAGACTTCAGGAGACGCATACCCTCTTCATACTTGGCGACCAATTCATCGAGCGAGACCGTGCCGGACTCCAGCGAGTCGACGAGCTGCTCGAGCTTCGCCATCTCGACTTCAAAGGACTCCTTGCCGGAGGCAGGGCTGGCTTTTTTATCCGCGCTCATGGGCGATGACTGTCGGCCGAGTTGCCCAGTCGCTCAAGCGGATTGTGCAGGAATCAAAACGGCAGCCGGGCTCGCAAGGTAGCCTCATCTAAACCTTGAAAAGCCACCACCTTGGACGCCGAGGCATGCCCGGAGACCACGGAGACGGCGGCCAACGGGAGGCCGACCTTCGCAGCCAACAATGCGACTACCTCGCGATTGGCCTGACCGCCCTCAGGGGGTGCGGCGACCCGGACTTTTAAAGCCTCGCCGAGGCGGCCGACGATCTCGGTGCGGGAGGCCCCAGGGACGACCTTCACCTTGAGGCGGGCCGCACGGGCACTCACAGCACTTCCGTCAAAGCCGCCACCGTCTTCGCATCGAGCTTACGCACCAACGCGACCGCCAGATCGACACAGGCCTTAAGGTCAGCGACGTCGATGACGGCATTGTGCGTATGGATGTAACGAGCAGGGACGCCCAAGACGATCACAGGGACCCCTAGCTCGTTCGCTTGAAAAGAACGGGCGTCGGTGCCGCCCGTGCGGCGCACCGCGAGCTGGCAAGGAATCCCGCGTTCGGCGGCGAGCTGCAGCGTCAAATCCACCAAGCGGGGATTCATGATCGCCGTGGGATCAAAAGCGCGTACCTGTACGCCCGCACCGAGCGAGCCTTGGGACTCGGCAGGATTCATGCCGGGACCATCATCGGCGGGCGGTCCTTCGAGGACGATGACCACATCGGGCTTGGCTAAACGAGCGGCGACCGTGGCACCACGGCAGCCCACTTCTTCCTGCACCGTCGCGAGGGCGAGGTACTGATTGGGCGTGGGCTTCGCCTGCAACTGGTGCGTGGCCAACGTCAGGGCCGTCATGCCGACGCGATTATCGAAAGCTTTAGCGGCGTAGAGGCCGGGCTCGGCTAAGGGAGTAAATGGGCCATCGGGGGCGACGGGGTCACCTGGACGAATCCCTAATTGCAGGACCCCCTCGCGAGAACGGGCGCCGATGTCGACGTAGGCTTTATCCACGGTCGCGGCTTGGGCCCCACCTTGGTGCGGCGGAAGTGCGACGACGATGCCGATGAACTCGCGTTGCGAAGCGCGCGCCCACACGCGGAGACGCTGGGCCGAGAGGACGCCATCGGGCCAACCACCGATGGGGACCAGACGCAGGAAACCGTTCGGCGTAATCTCTTGCACCAGGAAACCAATCTCATCCATGTGAGCCGTCAGGACAACGCGCGGCCCCTTCGCTTCTTTGGCGGGTGCGGCGAGGACGCCACCGAGGCCATCGGCGCTCAACGTGCGGCCGCGCATTTCACGGACGAAGATGGCGCGAACGGCGTCTTCGTGACCGGAGATGCCGTGGGCTTGGGTATACTCTTCGAGGAGTGAAAGCGACTTATCGGCGGGCATGGCGGAGCAAAATGATTAGCGATTGGGGCGAGTCAACAACCGGGGGCGCAGGCCAGACTTCGCGACGGCATCGAGGGCGGCGATGGCGGCGCCCGTCAGGGAACGCTCGTCGGCGACAATCAGCACTTCCGTGCCCGGAGACTGGAGGGCCTTCGCGGCTAAGGCCTGGTCGAGGGCGGCGCGGGTGATGGGCTGACCTTCGAGAAAAAGTTTTCCTTCCCGATCCACGGCGACGACCAAGCTGGCCGCCGTCGTGCTGGCACC
>CAIYAN010000141.1 GCA_903924185.1 uncultured Opitutia bacterium
ATTCGCGACCTCGCCTTGATGGACCGGGCTGAGCTGGAGTTAGGCGCCGGCTTCACCGTGGTCACGGGCGAGACAGGCGCAGGCAAATCCGTGCTGCTCGGGGCCTTATCTTTACTCGCTGGCCATCGGGCAGCGAAGACGGTCGTGCGTAAGGGGGCCGAAGAAAGCGTCGTCGAGGCGGAGTTCGAAATCGGCGAGGACCCGCGCTTCGACATTTTACTACAGGAGCTCGATTTACCGGTTTGCGATGAGGGCTTGCTGCTGCTGAAGCGCTCGGTCCATGCGAGCAAGGCTGGACGTATCTCCATCAACGGTGGGTCGGCTACGCTGGCGCAACTGCAACAGCTCGGCGAACTCTGGATTGATTTCCACGGGCCCGGCGAGCCGCAGAAGTTGATGCGTGCCGAGACGCAGCTGGCGATGCTCGACCTCCATGCTGGACTGGGCAAAGGCTTGGCCGTCTATCGTGCTGGTTGGCGTCAGCGCTTGAGCCTACTGCGCGAGGCCGACGAGGCCGCTGGTGCAGAAAAACTTTCCGAAGACGAGGAAGCGTTCCTGCGTTCACAATTGGAAAAGCTTAATTCACTGGATTTATCCGACGACGCGGTGGCCAAACTGGACCGCGACCATGCCCGGGCTTCGCGCGCCCAGGAGCTGGGCGCCTTACTGGGGCAACTCGATGCGGGCTTAGGCGCCGATGGCCTCGGGGAAGTACTGCCTAAGTTACTCAAGGCATCCGATGACGTCTCCCGCATCGACGACGAGTCCACGGCTCTGCGGAATCGCCTTAATGCGCTCGCCGCGGAGGCCGAAGATATCCGCGCCGATTACGTGCGCCTCGCCCGCGGTCTCTCCGAAGACGATGAGTCGGTCGGCGAGTTGGAGGCGAAGATGAACCTGTGGTTGGAGTTCCGCCGTAAGTACGGCCCAGGGGCGGTCAACGTCAGAGCCAAACGGGAGGGCATCGCCCAGCGACTTTTATCCCAAGGAGATATCGAGGCCCGCGTGGCCAAACTCCGTGCTGAGGCTGCGCAAGTGGAGAAGGAACTGCGCAAGCAGGCCGACGCCTTGCATGCGGCGCGCGCGAAGGCCGCCGATAAGTTGGCGGGTGCCGTCCGTAAGATGCTGGGTGCCCTGGGCTTCAAGAAGGCCGACCTGCGTATCGCAGTCGCCGCCGCGGAGTTAGGTCCGCAGGGCGCGGATGCGGTCCGTTTCCTCTTTTGTCCGAATGCGGGGCAAGACTTACTGCCGCTCGATCAAATCGCCTCCAGTGGTGAAGCCGCCCGCGTGATGTTGGCGCTCAAGACGGTGCTCGCCGCAGTTGACCAGACGCCGGTGCTGGTGTTTGATGAGGTCGATGCCAACGTCGGTGGAGAAATTGGCGCGCAAGTCGGCCGCGAGCTCGCCGCCCTCGGTGCCGCTCACCAAGTCTTCTGCGTCACCCACCTACCACAGGTCGCCGCGTTGGGGCATGCGCATTTGGTCGTCACCAAAACGCAGGACGAGCGCTCGACGACCGTAGCCATCGCACCCGTCCACACTAAGCGAAAAGATCGGGAATCGGAATTGGCCCGAATGTTGGGTGATCGTGCGAGTAAGGTAGCCTTATCGCACGCCCGCGAGTTGCTGGCGTCGGCTGAGGGTTAATCAGCGCTGCACAAAGCGATCGAGCCGGAGTCGCCGGATAACCCGGAGGCCGATGGCCGCCGCCCAGGGCTTCGGCAAGCGCGCACTGAACATACCCAAGAGGCGGTTCTTCCAGCCGGGGATAATTTGCGGACGCGACTTAGCCATCGCATAGAGTGACTCGGCCACGCAGTCCTCCGCGGTTTGGCCGCCAAGGCCAGTGGGACCAGAGAAACCCGCTGCCTTGGAGAAGTTCGTCGAGACTGGCCCTGGGCAGATTGCGACGCAACGCACGCCGTAGGGCTGCGCTTCCGCGTCGAGCGCGATGCTCCAGTGTAGCATGAAGGCCTTCGTCGCCGCATACGTCGTCATCAAGGGCGTCGGTTGATAGCCCGCGAGCGAAGCGACCGTCGCAACCTGACCGCCGCGACGTTTGAGTTCATCCCACAGCAGCCCGGTGAGTTGCACCGGGGCGCGTACGTTGACGTCGACCATCTTTAAGGTGTGGTCGAGTCCCGGTGCGGGGAACTCCCCATAAGCGCCGAAGCCACTATTATTAACGAGCAGTATTCTACCTTCACTGGGCATTAGTTTCCGTAATTCACAGACAACTTCCTCCACTTGAGTGGGTTGAGCGAGGTCGCAGGTAAGGTGAGTCAACTTACAGGTATTGGGTACCCCCTCAGGTGGGGTGCGGGAAAGGTTGAACACGGCTGCCGTGGTCCCAGAATTGTAGATGCGCGAGAGAATCGCGCGACCAATGCCGGAGGAAGCGCCCGTTATGATCACACAGGAAAAACTTCTGAGAAAATCATCGATGGTATCGTTCTTTGACATGGACGCAGGTTCTCACGCTCAACCCCAAAACACAACACACATGAGTAACGCTCCGGTAGTCGTGACTGGGGTCCATATGGACCTCACCGACGCCCTGAAGGATACGGTGTGCGCCAAAGTCGAAAGACTGATGCGCCACAACCCGCGGATCATCCGCGTGCACGTCGAGCTCGTTTACAACCGCAGCCGTGACCACAGCCGCGAGTTTGCTGCCCAGATTCGGTTGGAGTTACCGGGCCCGGATATCGTGGTCCGTGAGGAATCTGAGGATTTGTACAAATCCATCGATATTTTGATCGATAAGGTCGATCGCCAACTTCGCCGCCGCCATCGCCTAGAGAAAGAGAAGCGGAATCACCCAAAGCCAACAGACCTCGGCGACCTGGGACGGGCGGCGTAAGGACGGTACCGGCTAGTGCCAGATAAGTCAGTGGTGAGGTCGGTTTAGGACGGTCCAGTCAGTCGGATAGTCAGCGTCAGCCGACAGTCAGATGGAACCGGCAGTCAGAAACAGGATAAGCCAGTGAACCTCGGCCGATAGCCCAGAAGGTACAGTAAAGATGGTCAAGGACCCCGGTCGCCGCAAGGTGGCCGGGGTCCTCCTTTTGGCAGGGGGCGAGCCGTTCTCGGCTCGCCCTTGGGGGCGGTCGGGCTTTTATGCCCGTATGCGGATTTATTTCATGGGCATCTGCGGCACGGCGATGGGCAATGCCGCTTTGTTGATGCGTTCGCTGGGTCACGAAGTGCTGGGTGCCGACACGGGCGTCTATCCGCCGATGTCCGACCACCTCCGGGCCGCTGGCATTGAGATTTTGGAAGGTTGGTCTGCGGATCGCTTGGCCCAACTCAAGCCCTCCCTCGTCGTAGTTGGTAACGTGGCGTCCCGCGGACACCCGGAGGTCGAGTGGTTGCTGGAAGCCCGCACGCAGCCGTATATCTCCCTACCCGAACTCCTACGCACGCGCCTCCTGAACGAGCGACGCAACATCGTTGTCGCCGGTACGCACGGGAAGACGACGACCACCTGCATGGCGGCGGTTCTGTTGCAGGCCAACGGCGCAAACCCTGGTTGGCTCGTTGGTGGGGTGCCGCGTGACCTCCCCGACAGCTCGCACCCCGGCAAGTCCGGCGGCCCATTTGTCATCGAAGGCGATGAATACGACACGGCTTTTTTCGATAAGCGGAGTAAGTTTATCCAGTACCTGCCGCATGTCCTTGCCATTAATAACTGCGAGTTCGACCACGCCGATATCTTCCGCGACCTCGACGATGTCCTGCGCACCTTCTCGTATGTCATCCGCATTGTCCCGCGCGACGGCGCCATCGTTGCCAATGGCGATGACGCCAACGTCCTTGGACTCGTCAAGAACGTGACGTGGGCTCCGGTGATTCGCGTCGGCACCGGCGCCGACAACGATGCGGTCATCGTCGATTTCAAAGAGACCTCCAACGGCTCTTCCTTCACGCTTCTTTGGAAGGGCAGGGAATGGGGGCGCGTGCAGTGGGCTTTGCCTGGCTTGTTTAACGCCCGAAACGCCGCCATGGCCGCGGTTTCGGCCGGCCTCCTGCTCGATCGCCAAGACCCGACCAAACTTAAGCTCGAAGCCTTGGCAAAGTTCCAAGGCGTCATGCGCCGTCAGCAGGTCCTCGTTGACCGGGCCGATCGCGTGGTCATTGAGGATTTCGGGCATCACCCGACGGCCCTGAAACTCACCTTGGAATCTTTACGGGCCCGTTATCCTCAG
>CAIYAN010000142.1 GCA_903924185.1 uncultured Opitutia bacterium
GCGCAGACCGCCCAGGGCACGAAGTTCGTGCACGACTGGAAAGTTAATCCTCCCCAGAGCTGCTCGGGCTGCCACCGCTAATCCCCGCCTTTTTCTTCGATGAGCAAGCAAGTCTTCAATCACCCCGCGCCGCAGCCCGGCGAGCCGACCGGTCCTTCGTACTGGCGCAGCCTCGATGAGCGTAACAAGACGCCCGAGTTCCGCACCCGCGCCGAGCGCGAGTTCGTCGATGGCGCCGCCGCCATCAGCACCGTTGAACGCCGCGAGTTCCTGCTGCTCATGGGCGCGTCCTTCGGCCTGGCTGGTCTCGGTCTCGCCGGTTGTCGCGAACCGCGCAACCACACGTTACCTTACAGCAAGCAGCCCGAGAATACGATCCCCGGCGTTGCAACTTACTACGCATCTTCTTTCCCGGGCGAGTCCGCCAACCAAGCACTGATTGTCGAGACGCACCAGCATCGCCCGACAAAGGTGGAAGGTAACCCGAGCCACGTCGCCAACGGCACGGCTTCGTCGAAGTTCGCCCAAGCGAGCGTCCTCGACCTCTACGATCCCGAGCGTGCGCAGGCTTCGCAGGACGCCACGGGCGCCATGCTCTCCGTCGCGGCCGTCCGCGATTTACTCCGCAAACTTTCCGCTGAGGCTAAGGCCAACGGCGGTGCCGGTCTTGCGTTCCTCGCCCGTCCGTCCACTTCCCCGACCCGCGCCCGCGTCGTTGCCGCCGTGAAGGCGGCGTTGCCGCAGGCTCGTTTCGTCGAGTACACGCCGGTCGCCCAGAACCGCGCCGACGCCGTCCTCGGAGCGCGTGCCTTACCTGATTTTGCGAAGGCCCGTCGCATCCTCAGCCTCGACGCCGACTTCCTTGGCGCAGGTGACTCCATTATCGAAGCCACCCGTGCCTACTCGTCTGCGCGTCGCGCCGACACGGCGGCGGAAGCCGATGCGATGGCCCGCCTCTACGTCGTCGAATCGACCTTCACGCTGACCGGCGCTGCGGCCGACCACCGCCTCCGCGCCGCTAGCTCGCACATCTCTGGCCTCGCCTTGCTCTTCGCCGCCGAAGTCCTCGCGCAGACAGGGAAGGGTGCCGACGCCTCCGCTTTGCGCGCCAAGGTCTCCGGTCTCGACGTCAACGCTGTCGCCCCGTGGATTAAGGAATCGATCGCTGACCTCGTCAGTGCCAAGGGCAAGGCCCTCATCATCGCGGGCGATCACCTCTCCGACGATGCCCATCGCGCCGTCGCTTTAGCCAACGCCGCGCTCGGTGCCGCCGTCCGCTACGTCAAGGCTGCCACTCCTGTTGCTGGCACGGTTGCTGACCTCGTCGCCAAGCCCGCCACCACGCTCGTCATCCTGGGTGGTAATCCCGCCTACGACGCTCCGTCGGACGTTGACTTCGCCAAGGCCGTGAAGGCCGCCAAGCAGGTTGTCCGCCTCGGTTACCATGGCCCGGCTTACGACGAAACCTCTGCGCTCGTGAAGGATGCCCAGGGCACTTTCGTTGCCGCTTCGCACTACCTCGAAAGCTGGTCCGATGGTCGCACGGTCGATGGCACCTATGTGCCGGTCCAGCCGATGATCGACCCGCTCTTCCCGACGGTCACCGAGCTCGACGTCCTCGCTCCTTTCGCGGGCCTCACCCAGGAGCCCTATGCGCTCGTTCGCGAGACCTTCAACAGCCTCTCCAAAGATGCCGCGGATACCGCTTTCGCTGCTTGGTTAGCGGAAGGCGTCCTCGCTGGCACGCAGTACCCGACTTTTTCGGATATGCTGTTCGCGCTGCCAACCGCTGCCTTCAAAGCCCCTGAACTTTCGGCTAAGTCCCTCGAAGTCCGCATCGTTCCCAGCGTGCACGCTGGCGATGGCCTCTCCGCCAACAATGGTTGGCTCGCGGAAGCGCCGGATCCGCTCTCCAAGACCGCTTGGCAGAATGTTATCCTCATCAGCCCCAAGATGGCGAAGGAGCTCGACGTCGAGCCGACTGTGGCGCTCATCAATAAAATCGGTGGCGAAGCCGACTTCCTGCACACCGGTGCCCTCAACCGTAACATCAACCAGCTCGTCGCTGGTCGTCTCATTGCGAAGGTCGCCACGCTCACGGTGAACGGCGTCACCCTCAAGGGTTCCCTCTTCATCATGCCGGGCATGGCTGACTACACCATCGGCCTGCAGTTGGGCTTTGGCCGTCGCATCGCTGGTCGCGTGGCCACCCGCGTCGCCGAGCGCCTCCAGGGTCAGCTCGTCGGCAACGGTTTCGACGTCTATCCTTTCGTCACCTCTACCCAGCCAGCCGTCCGCACGGGCGTCGTCCTCGAGCTTACTGGCGAGAGCGCCCCGATCGCGAATATGCAGGACCACTGGTCCATGGAAGGCCGCGACGTCGTCCGGGAAGGCAATGTCGATGACCTTAAGCATAACCAGAATTTTGCTAAACTCGGCATCGATGGCCACGCCCCGGCGGTTTACGGCAAGGACGAGAAGATGTCCCCGGCGGACAAGGCCATCCTCACGCCGCGCGGTAATTCCGCTTACGAGCACCCGAACCATACCGTCGCCCCGAACGTCACGGTGTGGAAGGGCCACGAAGACAAGTTCCCGCTCTTGCAGCAGTGGGGCATGTCGATCGATTTGAATACCTGCACGGGTTGCAACGCTTGCGTGACCGCGTGTCAGGCAGAGAACAACATCCCCGTGGTCGGCCGCGACCAAGTACTCAAGGGCCGTAACATGCAGTGGATTCGCCTCGACCGCTATTTCTTCGATGGTCGCGAGCAGGCGGGCAACGAGATCCCCACGGACCCGCAGGTCACCTTCATGGGCGTCGCCTGTCAGCATTGCGAAACCGCCCCGTGCGAGACCGTCTGCCCGGCCAACGCCACCGTCCACGACGATCAAGGCCTCAACACGATGGCGTACAACCGTTGTATCGGTACCCGTTACTGCGCCAATAACTGCCCATATAAGGTCCGCCGCTTCAACTTCTTCGACTACAACAAGCGCGAAGCTGGTCACTACTATGAAGGCCCGCTCGGACCAGCGAAGTTGCCGAAAGACCCCACCGACCTGCCCCAGTTGCAGAAGAACCCGGACGTCTCCGTGCGTATGCGCGGCGTCATGGAAAAGTGCACCTATTGCGTCCAGCGTATTCAGGAAGCCAAGATTCAGGCCAAGGTCCGCGCCAAGGACTCGGCCGACATCAACGTCGCCGACGGCGCGATCAAGGTTGCTTGTCAGCAGGCTTGCCCAGCGGAAGCCATCGAGTTCGGTGATATCACCGACCCGAAGTCCCGCGTCTCGAAGGCGAAGGCCTCGACTCGCAGCTACGGCGCGTTGACTTACCTTAACACCCGTCCGCGCACGACCTACCAAGCCAAGTTGCGTAATCTCAATGCGAAGATGCCTGGCGCTATCTTGATTCCGCTATCCCGTAAGGAAATGGCTGGTCGCGAGAGCCACGCCCCGGCGCATGGTGCCGCCCCGCACGGCGAAACCTCCCACAGTGCTCCCGCGGCCGACAGCCACGGTCACCAGAAGTAACCCTTAACGCATCCCTGTTCCATGGCTCACGCCCACGATAGCTCCTCGGAGCGCCCTGCAATTCTGGATAAGGTCCGTCCAGCTGAACTCCCCCGCCCGAAGTTGATTCTCAACGATCGCGGCTTCCACTGGATCACCGATAAGGTGTGTGGCATCGTCGAAGAGCCGACCCCGCTCTGGTGGAAGGTCCTCTTCGGCGTCGCCCTTTTCATCGCCTCCTTCACCGGTTTGGGCCTCTTCTACCTCGTCTCGACTGGGACCGGCACTTGGGGCCTGCGATCGCCGGTGGGTTGGGGTTGGGCCATCGTTAACTTCGTGTTCTGGGTCGGCATCGGCCACGCCGGCACACTCATCTCGGCGATCCTCTGTCTCCTCCGCCAGAAGTGGCGTACCTCGATTAACCGTGCCGCCGAAGCCATGACCATCTTCGCGGTGATGTGTGCTGGTATCTTCCCGCTCTTCCACGTCGGTCGCGTTTGGTTCGGCTGGTGGCTCTTGCCGCTGCCTAATCAAAACGGCATCTGGCCGCAGTTCCGCTCGCCGCTCGAGTGGGACGTGTTTGCCGTCTCGACCTACTTCACTGTCTCGACGCTCTTCTGGTACATGGGCATGGTGCCCGACCTAGGGGTCATCCGCGATCGCGCTAAGACCTGGTGGCGCAAGGCCTTCTACTCCGTCCTCGCCCTCGGTTGGCGCAGCGGAAACCGCCAGTGGAGTAACTTCGAAATGGCCTACCTGCTCCTCGCCGGCCTTTCGACCCCGCTCGTGCTCTCGGTGCACACCATCGTCTCGTTTGACTTCGCTGTCTCGAACGTCCCGGGCTGGCATACGACCATCTTCCCGCCGTACTTTGTGGCGGGCGCTATTTTCTCGGGCTTTGCGATGGTGCTGACCCTGATGCTCCCGTTGCGGGCGATTTATCGCCTGCACGATGTCATCAACCAGTACCACATCGACAACATGTGTAAGATCATCTTGGCCACCGGAACGATGGTTGGCTACGCGTACGCCACCGAATTCTTCATCGCGGCCTACTCGGGTAACGTCTACGAGAAGTTCGCTTTCATCAACCGTGCCTTCGGTCAGTACTCCTGGGCTTACTGGATCATGGTGTCCTGTAACGTAATTACCCCGCAGCTCTTCTGGTTTAAGAAGGTCCGCGAGAACCACTCGCTCGTCTGGATCATCTGTATCTTCGTCAACGTCGGTATGTGGTTCGAACGCTTCGTCATCACTTGTACCTCGCTGGCTAACGATTACCTCCCGTCGAGCTGGGGTTATTACAGCCCGACCCTCGTGGATATCTTCACGTTCTTCGGCACCTTCGGCTTCTTCTCCGTCCTCTTCCTCCTGTTTATCCGCTTCCTTCCGCTGCTGCCGATGGCGGAAATTAAAATGGTCGCGCCACAGGCCGACCCTCACGCCCACTGATCCCGCCGTCCGCCCCGACCATGAACGAACGAAACGAACGCATCTTCGGTGTAGCCTGCACCTTCCGCAAGCCCGCCGACGTCTTCCACGCCGCCGAAAAGGTGCGCGATGCTGGCTGGACCCGCTGGGACGTCCACACCCCTTTCCCGATCCACGGCATGGACCAGGCCATGGGCCTGCCGCGCTCGAAGGTACCGCGCCTCACGCTGCTTGGTGGTGTGACCGGTTTTATCACGGGTTGCCTGCTGACGTGGTACATGAACTCCTACGACTACCCGCTGATTGTCGGCGGTAAGCCCTACTGGAGCGCGATCTTCCCGTTCCCGGTTTTGTATGAGTGCACGATTCTCTTCGCGGCTTTCGGGACGTTCTTCGGCCAGTTCATCTTGAACCGCCTGCCCCACCATCATCACCCGCTGTTTGAACTCCCGAACTTCGCCCGCGTTTCCGACGACACCTTCATGGTCGTCCTCGAAGCCCACGACCCGAAGTTCCATGTGGATGATTCCCGCAACTTCCTGCAGTCGCTCGGCGGCCAGGAAATCACCGTCATCCGCGACTAATTCGTCCCATGTACCGTTACCTCACTTTCCTCGCAGTCGTCGTCGTTGCCGTCATCGGCTTCTTCGGCGTTCAGGGCAAGCAATCCAAGGACACGCCCGTCTATGTTTTCGACGATATGGACTACCAGCCTAAGTACAAGCCGCAGGGGGAGAATAAGTTCTTCGCGGATGGCCGTGACGCCCGTCCGGCCGTCGCTGGTTCGGTTGCTCGCGGCTCTGGCCTCGAGCCCTTGAAGGTTTTCTCTGCGGATTACCGCCGTGCTGAATCCCTCAACCCTTCGTTTGCGACGGGTAAAGATGTGCAAGGCAACTTCCTCGCTGACTTCCCCGCGAACTCTTTGACCTTCCTCGCTAGCGGTGAGCTGGCGCCGTTCACGGTGGACGCGAAGACCTTCGCCCTAGGCCAAGCCAAGTATCAGATCTATTGTGCGGTCTGCCACGGCTCGGCGGCCGACGGTAATGGCATCATGAAGGTCCGTTCCACCATCGAAGGTGACGTGGGCATCGTCACGATTGCCAACCTCCAGTTGCCCTTATTCCGCGCCTACCCGCAGGGTCAGGTGTTCGACGTCATCACCAATGGTAAGAACACGATGCTCGGTTACGGCGATAAGCTCACCCCGGAAGAGCGCTGGGCCGTCGTCGCCTACCTGCGTGCCCTCCAACTTTCGCAATCTTGCCCGCCTAACCTCGTCCCCGCCTCCTTGAAGGCCACCGTTAAGTAATCCGCACATGAGCGACTCTTCCTCCAACCTTTCGTCCAAGTGGACGACCATCCTCAGCTTCGGCGTTATCGCGCTGGTCGCTGCTTGGGCCTTGGCGTTCCTCGGCCTCGGTCAACACGACCATCGCCCGGCACTCTCCGTCCTGCTCGGCTGCCTCTTCTGGACCTCGCTTCTCATCGGTATGCTCATGCTGACGATGATCACCCGCGTCTTCGACGCTGGCTGGGCTCCGGTCATCCGCCGCAACTGGGAATTCATGATCGGCGCCTTGCCGGTCGTATTACTGCTCGGCGTAGTCCCGTTAGCGTTCCTGCCGGACTTCCGTCACCTCCTCTGGGAATGGACGGATCTGAAGCACATCCTGCCCAGTGGCCACGAAGTCGGCCATGACCCTATCCTGCAGGCGAAGGAATGGTTCTTAAACGAGAAGTTCTTCCTCG
Source organism: uncultured Opitutia bacterium (assembly GCA_903924185.1). GTDB lineage: Bacteria > Verrucomicrobiota > Verrucomicrobiia > Opitutales > UBA953 > UBA953. The sequence goes on from CAIYAN010000142.1 coordinate 6,697, forward strand.
TCCGCATCTCGCTCTACGTCGTTTTCTTCAGCGTACTGACCTGGGCTATGCGCAACTGGTCCTTTAAGCAGGACACCGATCGCACCGCTAGCCACACCCACACGCTGCATGCTTTCTCGGCCGCTGGTATCCCGCTGGGCGCGGTCGCCCTGACCATGCTGGCGTTCGATTGCCTCATGGCCCTGTCGTACCACTGGTTCTCCACGATGTATGGGGTATGGTTCTTCGCCTTATCGATTCGCTTGGCCCTCGCGGCGACGGTTATCCTGACCTATCGCCTCTCGAACGGCGGTTGGTTGGATGGCATTCTCAACCAAGCGCATCGCCACGTCTTGGGCTGCCTGATGCTCGCTTTCACGGTCTTCTGGGCCTACATCAGCTTCTCACAGTACTTCCTGATCTACACGGCCAATATCCCCGAAGAAACCTTCTGGTATAACATCCGTGAGTTTAATCCCGTCACTGGCCTGAAGAGCGATTGGTGGGGCGTCTCGATGTACCTCATCTTCGGCTTCTTCTTACTACCGTTCCTCGCCTTACTCTTCTATCGCTCGAAGATTGTCCCTAAGCGTCTTCTGACCATCGCCGTCATTATCTTTATCGGTGGTATCGTCGACCTCTGGTTCAACGCCGTCCCTCGGCAGATTGTCGATAAGACCGCGCCCGAAGGCTTCACGGTCTCGCCCTTCCTCTGCGGTGGTCTTGCGACGGACCTCCTCGCGATTGCCGGCTTTGGTGCCATCGTGATTGGGCTCTTCCTTCGTAGTGCGACCAAGGCAGAAACCATCCCGGTCCACGACCCTCGTATCCTCGAGTCCATCAATTACCATGAGTGAGCATCCCTCTAACGGTTCCCGCGCGCTGCTACCTGGACAGGTCAAGTCTTGGTTGGGTATCGTCGCCTTCGTCCTCGTGGCGGTGGCGGTGTTGGCCTTTGCCTTCGTCGCAATCCGCCCAGCCACAAATTCCGACCGCGATCGCCGCACCGCCCAGAAAGCTCTGCGGGCGGACACTGAGTCCAAGGCCAAGGCTTTGCTCACTGCTCCAGCCAAGAACGCCGATGGTTCCTACCGTCTGCCGGTCGCTGACGCGATGGCGGTGATTGCGGCCAACCCGAAGGTCCTGTCGGACATGCGTAAGTCCGCCGCGGTGCCTGCCCCCGCCCCTGCCTCCGACAGCGCTGCTTTCGTTAAAGCAGACGATGAGCAAATGAAGCGCGGTCTGGCGGTCTATTCCCGCACCTGCATTGCTTGCCACCAGCCGACGGGCAAGGGTTTGGCTCCAGTATTTCCCTCGATTGCCGGCGTGCCGATCGTCAACGGCGATACGACGTTACCGATCAAGTTCATTCTTCATGGCTTGATGGGCCCCGTCACCGTGGATGGCGTCACCTACAATAGCATGATGCCGCCGGTGGCTGGCGTCAGCGATCAAGACATCGCCGATGTGCTCACCTACGTCCGCCAAAGCTTTGGCAATAAGTCTAACCCGGTCACCGCTGACCAGGTGAAGGCCGTCCGTGCAGCTAACGCGGCCCGCACCGCCCCTTGGAACACCGCCGAACTCGGCCTCAAGTAATCCTTTTATAATACGATGAGTCAGGAAAATCAACATAGCCGTCCGCCAGGGCAGGGCCGTCCGCAGGGACGATCCGCCGATACCGGCTCCCCCCGCATTTCCCGCGTCGACGCCAGCGTCGCCAGCCCGGTGAAGTTCTTCTTCGCTTCGGCGCTGCTTTGGCTGCTCGTCTCCTCGGTGCTGGCAGTGATTACGGCGGTGAAGCTTCACCTCCCAGGGTTCCTGAATAGCTGCGAGTATCTCACCTTTGGCCGTCTCGATGCTATCCAGCGCAACGTATTCTTCTATGGTTGGGCATCGAATGCCTTGATCGGCCTGAACCTTTGGTTACTGGCTTCCTTGGGTCGCTTTGAGTTCCGCAATGGCTGGATTGCCACCTTGGGCGGCCTGATTTGGAACCTCGCCCTCACCGTCGGTATTGCGAGCGTACTCCTCGATTCCCAGAACGCCTTTGAACTCTTGGAACTCCCGCGTGGCGTCGCTTTGGCATTCTTCGTCGCCTTCCTGCTGGCGGCCCTCTGGCCGGCCGTCGCCTTCGTGCGTCGTCCCACGGGCCAAGTCTTCGTCTCGCAGTGGTATATTCTGGGCGCTTCCTTCGTCTTGCCAGTGGTCTACCTTCTAACCCAGCTCATGGTGCTGTGGTGCCCGACGAACGGCGTTCTTCAGGCCCTCGTGCATAGCTGGTTCCTGCAGAACTTCCTCCTCCTCTGGTTGGGCGCATCCGCCCTTGCCGCCGTCTATTACTTCCTGCCGAAGGAACTCGGCACGACCCTCACTGGTTACTACCTGTCGACCGTCGGTTTCTGGACGCTCTTCCTTTTTGCTGGTTGGACCGGCCCCGCGACTTTACTCGGTAGCCCGGTGCCGCTCTGGATTCAGTCCTCGGGCGTCGTGGCCGCCGTGATGTTACTCATCCCGCTCACGATTACCTCGATCAACTTCTTTGGTACGCTCTCGCGCGACTCGGGTTGGACCCGCGCTTGGAATAACACAACGCTACGTTTCGTCGCCTTTGGCCTCGTGGCCTACACGTTGGCCATCGCGCTCCAGATCGCCTTCTCGGCGCGTTCCCTGAATGCCCTCGTTCGATTCACCTCCTTTGCCGCTGGTCAGCAGCAGTTGCTGACTTACGCCTTCGTCTCGATGGTGATTTTTGGGGCGGCTTACTACATCTTGCCGCGCTTGACGGGCGCCTTCTGGCCTTCCGCCAAGTTAGTGCATCTGCACTTCTGGTCCTGCGCCTTGGCGGTGGTCGGCTCGGTTGCTGGCTCGCTCTTCTTTGGCTGGACTCAAGGGGCCGCCCTCGCGGCCGCCAAGCCCTTCGCTCAGACTATGCACCCGCAGGAAGCCCTGCTGAGTTCGGCCTGTGCAGTCCTCTTCCTTATCGGCCATGTGGCCTTCGCGCTTAATGCTTTTGGCATGCTGACCACCTGCTCCTCCTCGACCGAGGAAGCTCGCCAAGCCTAATCCGCCCCGTCCATGAATAACCTTAATCTCATCCTCGCGGGCGTCTTCTCCACCGTCGCCGCTTCGTTTGGTGGCTTGCTCCTCGCTGGCCATGCGCAGCTGGGCGCGCTCGGTCGGGCTCCGGCTGAAGAAGGCGGTCCGCTCTTTCCAGCTTTGGAGCCGGGTCTAGCGATCCAAGGCCGTCAGGTCTACCTCCAGTTGGGTTGCGTTGCTTGCCACACCCAGCAGGTCCGTCCCGCCGGTCAGGGGAGCGATATCGCCCAAGGTTGGGGCGTCCGTCCCTCGGTGGCCCGCGACTACGTCCTGCAGTCGCAGGTTGCCCTTGGTAATCGTCGTATCGGTCCGGACCTCGCTAATTACGGCGCCCGGGCCAAGTCTGACGCTGAAATCGCCGCGCACCTTTCGGCTCCCGTCGCTGGCTCCGCCATGCCGGCCTTCCCGTCGCTCTTTAACCAAGGCAAAGATGGTTCGCTCCAGCCTAACGAGCGTGGCACGGCCCTCATCGCCTACCTGAAATCTCTTCGCCAGGACTACTCCTCGCCCGAAGCCAAATTGAAGCAGTGAACCCATGAACGATTCTCACCGTCCCAATGACCGTCACCGTCGCCCTCGGGCGTCGAACGATGCAGGCACCGAAGGTTTCTCCGACGGGCGCCTCGTCGAGGTCCATCATCAGCTCGCCAATGACAAGGAAGAGCCCGCAGAAGGCTTCGCCTTGTTGCCGGTCATTGTTGTTTTTCTATTTTGCGGTTTCGGCTTTTGGGCCGGCCTTTACCTGACCCGTAATTCGGATGGCTTCAATCCAGGCTCCTTCGACCTCGATGCCCCGCGGGCCTCGGCTGATAATGGCCCGAAGGAATTCGAACCCGATCCGGTTAAGGGTGAGAAGCTCTTCGTCACGAACTGTGCTGGCTGCCACCAGCCTACAGGCTTAGGGCTCGCCGGTGCTTTCCCCCCGTTGGCTGACTCTCCATGGGTTGCCGGCAATGAAGAGCGTCTGCTTAA